>JAHDFV010000137.1 GCA_020627985.1 Saprospiraceae bacterium | reverse complement strand
CCTTCATTTTGAGCAAAGGAAGAATAAGAAAAGACTGTAATAACTAAAGTTAATACAAATGAGAATTTGTACATGAATGGAACCATGTGTCAATGTTTTATTTTTGTTTCTGCATGAGTTTGAATTTCAAACTCTTTCAATCTACTACTTTGGGAGCTGGATACGGAAGGTAGTACCTTCTCCTATAGTAGATTCTTTCACAAAAATCTTGCCACTATGGTAAGTTTCTATAATACGTTTTGCCAATGAAAGACCTAAACCCCAACCTCTTTTCTTGGTTGTGAATCCAGGTTTAAAAATAGAATTGAACTTTGAATCTGGAATTCCTTTTCCAGTATCGCTCACATCTATATATACAAAGTCTTCATCCTCAATAATATCACCTGTAATTTCTCCTTTATTGCTAGAAGCATCTAAGGCATTTCGAAGAAGATTTTCAAGCACCCATTCGAATAATGGCGGATTAATTTTTACGACTTTTGGAGGATCTGTTAATTGCGGATATGAGAAAATAACTCGTTTAGGAGCTCTTCTTTCCATATATTTAAAAGCTTCGTGAATAAGGCTCACAATATCTTGTTCTTTTAATTCAGGTTCAGATCCAATTTTGGAGAAACGATCAGCAACTAACATTAATCGATCTACATCTTTTTCAAGTTCACCAACAATTTCAATGGTTTCTTCATCATGGCCCTTCATCATTCTTAAGTGCTCTAACCAAGCAACCATACCAGAAATGGGTGTACCCAATTGATGTGCGGTTTCTTTTGCTAGACCTGCCCAAACTCTATTTTGTTCTGCATTCTTTTCTGATCGGAATCCTAAAAATCCAATACCAATAAAAGTACAAACTAGAAAGAACATGACCCATGGATAATATTGTAGTAATTTGAGAAGGCTTGATTCTTTATAATAAATATATTGTTTCATGCCATAATGCTCAAATGAGATGGGTTTTTTTCCTGATTTTTGAAGAAGATTTAATTCTTTGGTGAGGTAGGGGATATCAAAGTCTTTTTCCTCTCCAAAATTTCTACCAGATTCTACTTCTCCCGTTTCTGTTACTAACAAAAGAGGGATGTCTATATTCTTTACTAAATTTTGGGCTAACGAATAATCAATATCACATTGTGGATTGCTTTCTTGTTGTTTAAAAGAAAGCGCTTGGAATTCCATGGCTTTAATGAAGTTGTTTATTTTCTCTTCTTCATTCGTCATTACATTCTTTACTAAATGATTAGTATAGAAAACAGAAACCAATACGACGATGAGCGCAATGATAAACAGGGTAATCCTCCACTTAGATGTGTTATTATAAAAATTCACTTCGCAAAAATACCATTATATTTTAAGATTAAACCTAAATTTTAAAACGTTTATTCTTATAACTTAGTTAGTATGTTAAAATTATGTATATATGAGTTATTAAGACTTTTGAAAGAAGTTTTTGAACGTAGATCTTTGTTTCTTTGTACTATTAGAACATGAAAGAAAAGTTATCGATAGAACATATTCAACTTAATGTAAATTCTTCTAAAATACATTGTATAAAAGCTGGTAGAGGCAAAGAACTTCTATTGGCATTTCATGGTTATGGAGAAAGATGTTCTATGTTTTTACCTGTCGCAAACAAATTACCAGAAAGGTATACTTTATATGCTATTGATTTGCCAATTCATGGAGAATCAGAATGGAAAGGAAAAAAAATAAAAGGAGAAATTTTTGTTGACATTGTACAACAAATTTTAAAAAAAGAAAAAGCGAATCGATGTTCATTAATGGGATTTAGTTTAGGGGGTAGAATCGCTTTATATCTTACGGAGAAAATTCCATATTTAATTCATAATATTTATTTAATTGCTCCTGATGGAATTGTTACTTCAAGTATTTATAGAAATGTGCAAAGAGTTCCTGATATTTGTAAAAGAGTTTCCTTCAAATTATTGGTTAATAAATATTCATTAAAATTAGCAAAAAGATTGCATAAAAGAGGTTGGTTAAATCATCACAATTATAGATTTACAGAAGTACATTTTGCTACAGCTAAAAAAAGAAGACGTTTGTTAATTTATTGGATGGCATTAGATGGATTTGATCCGAATTGGAAAAAGACACAAAAATTAATCAAGGAGCATCAAATTAAAATGAAAATATTTTTAGGTACACATGATGAAGTGATCCCTTCTTCTGCAGGAAGAATATTAACAGAAGGATTAGATAACGCAGAAATTGTATTTTTAAATTCTAATCATAGAATGATGAATAGAGTATTTTTTAAAAGAGTAGAAAATTTATTATGATCAAACCTTTAAAAACTAAAAACTATTCTATTTTTTTTGAAGATTTCGAAAAAGAATTCTCGTCTTTTTTGTCTCGTTATTCTTATACCAAAATTGGAATTATTGTTGATGAAAATACTGAAAAATATTGTTTACCTATTTTAATAAAAATAATAAATAAACCTTTTGAAATTATAAAAATTTCTTCAGGAGAAATTCATAAAAATATTTTAACCTGTCAGTCTATTTGGACTAAAATGATTGCCTATAAATTTGGACGAGATGCATTAATCATTAATCTAGGTGGTGGAGTAATAGGAGATATGGGTGGATTTTGTGCTTCAACATATAAAAGGGGAATTGATTTTATACAAATTCCTACAACATTATTGAGTCAAGTAGATGCTTCTGTAGGTGGTAAATTAGGGATTGATTTTAATGAAGTTAAAAATTCAATTGGAGTATTTAATGATCCTAAAGCTGTTTTTATTCATCCTCTTTTTTTAGAAACATTACCTCAAAGAGAAATTAGAAGTGGTTTTGCTGAAATAATAAAACATGCTTTAATAAAAGATAAGAATCAATGGTCTGCTTTATTGAAAATAAACCATTTTGAATCGATACAATGGTCATCCATTATTTTAGAATCTGTTCGAATAAAATATAATATAGTTATAGAAGATCCTTTTGAAAATGGAATACGAAAAGCTTTAAACTTTGGGCATACCATTGGGCATGCCATTGAAAGTGTTTTTTTACGAAGCAAAGAATTTCTATTACATGGAGAGGCCATTGCTATAGGTATGATTTGTGAATCTTATCTTTCTTTAATTCAATTAAATTTATCCCGAGAAGAATTAAATGAAATTAGTTCATTTATCATTACTATATATGGACATCATCATTTAAATGAAAATGATTTTGAAGACATGTTTAAAATCATGATGCAAGACAAAAAAAATATAGGTAATGAAATTAATTTTTCATTACTAAATAGTATTGGGAATGTGAAAGTGAATCAAGTAGCAGATCTTCCTTTAATAAAAGAAAGTTTATTGTATTATAATTCCTTGAAATGATTATTCTAATTCAATCAGAATATCGCCTTTATTAACAGCATCTCCTTTTGAAGAAATTATATTTTTAATGGTTCCTTCACCTGAAGCTTTTATGACATTTTCCATTTTCATAGCCTCCAAAATTAAGAGGGCATCTCCTTTTTGAATCGTTTGCCCAACTTCAACAGTAATATCTAAAACTAAACCAGGCATAGGAGCTTTTACCTCATTCATTTTATTGCCAAGTACTGCATTTAAACCCATTTTTTGGATTAACGCATCATATTTATCTTCAAGTTTTATTTGATGTTCTGAGCCGTTTACTGATATCGTAAATGTTTTCTTTTCAAAATCTGAAGAAATGATTTGAGCCTTATAGCTTTTATTATTTTTTATGATATGGAATTGATTTTGACCTTCCTGAACCAAATCAAAAGACTTTAAATCTTCTGGATTTAATTCGAAATCAAATAAATCATCAACTTTTGCCTTGTAAAGATTATTATTATCCATAAAATATTATTGATTGTTCTTTTTTTGATACCCTAAAGCAGAGAGCACCTTAAATTCAAAGTACGAATATAAAAGATATAATGTAAAGAATGGAATAAGATAATTACTATCTGAAGGGAGGAACGTTTTATTATAAATGAATACTCCTAGAATACATACTGCGAATTTTGCAAATATAAGTCCGATGATTAAACGAGTAAAGTCATTTTTATTTTGACTCGCTAGTGCTTTTTTACCACTAATAAATGATGCTAAAACAAAACCACCTAGTAAAAATATAGAAAATATACCCATCGAAAAATGATGAGCTAAAGCAGGAATCAATAACATTCCTAGCACTAATAATAATCCTATACAATTTACTAGAGCAAATTGAGTATAAAACGTTTGGTTTTTCATTTCTATACGCTTCGAATCTAGCACAAGGTAGAAAAACAGAGACAGTGTAGGTATCCACTCAAGATATTTAACTAAATGATATCTTTTCTGTTATCAAAAAATTAAAAAGGATCGCTTTTAGCGATCCTTTTTAATTTAATTTTTCATATCTGTAGTTTTCTTTATGATCATATCCCATAATTTATCGTATGGAATGACCTCTAATTCAGAGATGAGACCTCTGAAGAAGAAAGGTTTTTCTTTTAATCGTTGGTAATATTTATCCGTATTACTTAATTGTGTTGGATCAAATTCTGCTTTTACTAATTGTTGTAGTAAACGAATAAATTGAATGGCCCTGAAATATTCTTCTTTCTTGAGTTGACGATTAGCATAGGTTTTTAAACGGTCAACTCGTTCAGTAACAGCATTATAACTTCTCTTTTCTAAAAAGAATAATATTTGTGCAATGACCATTAATACTGTAAAAATTCTTTGATCTTTTGGATATAAAATAGGATCATTTAAGAAACGAGATAATCTGAAGTTTCTTTTCTTTTGAGTTTTGAGGATCGGATAATATTCAGATTGACTTTCTATGATATAATTAATGTATACATCATAAATTTTCCATTTTTCTTTGATTTGACTATCAATCTTTTTGAATTTACTATGGTTGACTGCTTCAGTGAAAATGGCAATAGCATTTACATAATTTTCTGTGTGTAAGGCTAATAATAAATAATATTCCATGAAGTCATACCAATGTTCACTACCAGCGGGAAAAGACTGTAAACACTTCTCAGCATTAGTCTTACCATTCTTATAATCCTGAAGGTGTAAATAAGCCGACATCTTTTTTAACTGGAACGTCGCCAGCATTTCATCTCTATAATACCTTGGATTTTCTTCAATATATTGTTCTGCTTTGTTAGTCACTTCTAGCATGGATTCATAATCATGAAGCATTTCATATCTAAATGACCAAACCAAATACATATTATATATAACGATCGGAGATTCATAAATTTCTGATAAACCGACTAAAGCTTCACAATACGTATCAATCTTTTCATTTAAGTTGAAATTCTTGGATTGCGGTTTATAATAATTCATGATTACACGCTGGTATAATTCTTCAGATCGTATCTCAGCGTCTAAAACATTTTGAAATTGCTTACTATATTGATCATACTCTTCATAACTCTTTTCATCTGCTTCTTCAGAGCAATATTTTCTTAAAATTCTAGAGCAATTTACGATCACATCTGCAAACTTGAATTTCAGAGCAGTAGTTAAAATTTGTCTAGCTAAAGCAGCAGCTGTATGTCGAGCATTATTTGATAAAAGTATTTTGACTAATGTCCAATCTTTATTACTTGAATAATAAGCTCTATCGTAATTTGAAGTAGAAGGAAGATTAACATCTAAAAAGAAAAGTGTATTCAAAAGTCTCTTTCTAAATCTGGATTTGAGTTGACGATATTTGTCATCTGTTGGGCTACAGCCATATAAAAAGGCTGAAGCATCCCTATCATTTTTGAATTTATTCGCCATCAAGGCTTCATAAAATTCATTAAATTTAGAATTTTTGTGTTTTAAAGAATGGTCGTCAAAAATTTCAATCTTTCTTACTTTCTTCTTCGTGACTATCTTTGAAATCTCTATGAGGTTCTTCATAAATGATTGATTACATTTTAATTTAATTCAATATACATGATTTCAGTATTAATGGCAAAAACTTATGTCACAAATATTCTACCAAAAAAAGTAAAAATAAATTATTGAAGTCGAGAATAATATTATAATCGATGTAACAGAAATATAAGTTATATTAGACCTAATTCTTATTAATTATTTGATAAGCAATTTATTAAACATATATAATGTTGTAAAATAGTTGTAAATTGGGTTAAGATTTATAGTGTAATTTGATCTTAAAAAAAAGATAATATTTAAGAATAAAAAAGTTTAATTGCTAATGTATGTGACTTAAACTTTATTAAATGAAAAAGGAAAGATCATTTTTTATGGATAAAATTTAATTTTTCTTTGCTTGATTCCAAAGTTGATCCATCTCTTCTAGAGTCATTTGTTCTAAATCTTTTTGAGCATGTTTTTCAATGTATTCAAATCTATATTTAAATTTTTTATTGATCTTTTCAAGAGCAGTCTCAGGATCTACATCAATAAAACGGGCATAGTTGATTAATGAAAAGAAAATGTCACCTAATTCTTCTTCCTTTTTGGTCTGATCCATTTGTTCATCTATAGTTTCTTGAAACTCATCCATTTCTTCTTTGACCTTTTCCCAAACTTGATCTTTATTTTCCCATTCAAATCCAACTTGAGCTGTTTTTTCTTGCATTCTGTATGCTTTTACCATTGCAGGTAAAGATTTAGGGACTCCACCTAAAACAGATTTTTTTCCAGATTTTAATTTTATTTTTTCCCAATTTCGTTTTACATCTTCTTCATCTGTTACTTCTATATCTCCATAAATATGAGGATGCCGTTCGATTAGTTTTTCACATACTTCATTTAAAGCATCTGTTATATTAAATTCTTTTCGTTCATCACCTATTTTTGCATAAAAAACCATATGAAGCATAAGATCACCGATTTCTTCTTTTACTCCTTGATAATCATTCTCTAAAATCGCATCAGCTAATTCATAGGTTTCTTCTATGGTTAGTTTTCGTAGCGTTTGGATGGTTTGCTTTCTATCCCAAGGACATTTCTCTCGTAAATCATCCATTATTTCTAATAATCGTACAAAAGCAAAAGCTTGGGATTGATATTTTTTTGGTATGTCCATAAAGAAAATTTATCTATTTTACCCAAAGGTGGATACTTAGTTGATCTAATTCAACTTTTAGGAATAAAAGGTGTTTATATTTGTGTAAAATAATTTAATATGGAATTCTTATATATCATTTTAATCATCTTTGTAGTGTTCGGATTATCATTTCTTATGATGAATATTCGATACATTTTTACGGGACAAGAATTTCGGGGAAGTTGTGCTTCAAACAATCCCATGATAAAAAATAATCTAGGAGAATGCGGTGTTTGTGGTAAGAAACCAGGTGAAGAATGCCAGATGCCTGAAGTTGATCCTAAATAAACTCTTCAAAAAAAATACTTTCAGATTTTTTTAAAATTTGTGCAACGAATTCATATTCCTATCGTAAACTTAAAATGATAAGGTAATATTAATCAGAACTTTACTACAAATTTTTAAAAATCATTGATTATTTATCAATACATATCTAAAGGCTTAGTCTTACTAATGAGTCTTGTTTTTCTTTCGATGATTCATCCAAAAGAATACGTATCTCTACAGTCTACACCAAAACATGTAGAGCGTAAATTAAAAAGAGATGCTGCTCGTTTAGCTATTAGAATGGATGCTCAGGGAGAAGATCCAGCCTTTTTACAAGTTCAAGTACCACAAAAAAAAGCAGCTCAAATTTATCAACTATTGCTTGATATTTACAATAGTGAATTATCTGAAGCAGATGAAGTTTTTAATTGCAATTTAAGAGTTGCCACAGATATTCCTATCGATAAGTTTTGGATCATTTATAATAAAGAAACAGAATGGGCTTCAGATTTAGCTGATGGAATTTTTGAAGTGGACGGTGATTTAGATGATTTACTAGAAGAATACGATCTTTTCATTACCGATAAAAAAAGTTGGGATGAAGAAAATGATATGATTACTATAGAATCGGCTAAATTATATAACATGGCAGCTCTTGCTCAGAAATTTGAAGCAATTGAAGGTGTCTTTAAGATTCATACTCATGATCCTGACATATCACCTGATTTCGATATAGAAATTAGTAATAATAATGATGAATGGAATATTTCTTTCACAAGATATTGGTCTAGTCTTCAGAATACTAAATCACACAAATGGATTTTCAAAGTAACAGATACTGTTACTTTTATCTCTGAAAGTGGTGACGAATTTCCAGATTGGATGAAATGCCAGTTAATTTCTAATATTGAGTCCAGATTCTAGAATAAAGCTCAATTATTTCTATTTTTTTCCTTTTTACATTCATATTTAATTTTCTGCTAAGTAACTCTTCATCGAAAAGTACCCTTAATAAAAGTAAATAAGTTACAAAACACTTTGCTTAGAAGTGATTTTGTTTTTTGTTCATTATTAGATTTTTTAGAAATCATTTCATTCATTTATTTTGATACTTTATTCTATTTACAACAATTTTTCCCAATTACTATAAAAAGAATTACAGCACTTTATATCTTCATTTTTAATATTAATCCTATAAATTCAATGTCACACTTTTGGGTATTTGAGGATGTAAGGATAATAGAAATGATCTTTATTGTATTCAATTAGTATTTATAAATATTAATAAACAACAACAAGATTATTTTAAACCATGTTTTACCAAACATCACATATCATTCTAAGAAATTTACTATTACTAGGTCTAGTAATAGTATTGACTTCTTTTACGAATATAAAAGATGGTATATCTACAAATGCTTTTGTCAGTCTAGATGATTCTAATTTATCAGATTATCAAAAGAAAATGTATGAAAAAGATGCAACACGTTTAGCATTGAGATATATTTCAAAAGGTACAGATTATGCTGACTTGGGTCCAACAGTTCCTACAGAAGTTTTAAATGAATTATATAGTTCATTACTTGCAGTACATCAATCGCCTTTTAATGAAGCTTTAGATGTAACAAAAAATCACCGTTTGCATACATTTCCAGTACCTGCAGTTGATAAATTTCAAGTTAATTATATTAATACATCTAAATGGGCTACACCTTTAAGATTAGGTGATAAAAGCACGGATAGTGATTTAATAAATAAGTTGTGTAATCAATACGATTTAAAAATCGAATCTCACGAAAGATGGGATGATGAAAAGAATTTATTTATTGTAAAAGCGAATAAATCTTTAAATATTGCTGCTATTGCAGAAGAGTTTAAATCAGAAGAAGGTATTGATTTAATAAATTTATTAATTCCAGATACTGAAGGAAATGATATAGAAGCTACAAGGACTAAAAAAGGTTGGAGACTTGATTATATCGTGAAATTTGACTCTTGTTTTACTGGATGTAAAAAGAAACATATTTGGACTTTTGAAATTGCAAATATTTCGTCAGGAAATGCCAATGTTAATTTTATTGGTGAATCAGGTGATGATTTGCCAACTTGGATGAAATGATATAAATCATTGATATTCAAATATGTTAAATAAATAAAAATAATTAAATTATTAGAAACACGCCCTCTCAGTTTTCGTATAATTTAATATAAAAGTGATTAAAGATTGAGTGTTTGTTCATAGTTTTTGTTTTTTGTTTTTGTCCCCGTTAGGATAAATAGCGGGGTTTTTAAAAGACTTTTAATGAACAGAATAAACGAAAAGAATTAAATATCCTTATCAGGATAATAAAGAATGAGTGTTTGTTCATAGTTTTTGTTTTTTGTTTTTGTCCCCGCTAGGATAAATAGCGGGGTTTTTAAAAAACTTTTAATGAACAGAATAAACGAAAAGAATTAAATATCCTTATCAGGATAATAA
>JAHDFV010000136.1 GCA_020627985.1 Saprospiraceae bacterium | reverse complement strand
AATTTCAGAACAACATCAAGATTTATCTCAGATTCCTTTTAAAGAAATTCAATTCGATTGTGATTGGACAATGAAAACGAAAGAAAAATATTTTCTATTTTTAAAAACCTTTAAGGAGAAAAATAATATTAATTTATCAGCAACAATACGATTGCACCAAGTCAAATATAGAAATAAAACAGGAGTGCCTCCAGTTGATCGATTTATATTGATGTGTTATAATACAGGAGATGTTAAAGATCAAAATGAAACGAATTCTATTTTAAATCCTGAAGAAATAAAAAAATATACACAAGGATTATCAACATACTCTAAATTAGATTTAGCCTTGCCTTTATTCTCATGGGCTGTTTTATATCGAAATAATAAATTAATTAAATTAATTAGAAATGTAAATACTACCGATTTCGAAGATAAAACTAAATTTAAAGTATATGGAAATAAAGTTGAAGTTTTATCTAGTACTTATTTAAATGGTTATTATCTTTATCAAGGTGATAATATCCGAATAGAAAATATAAATGAAGAAATTATACTTAAAACAGTTTCGATTTTAAAAAAACATTTTATTCCGAGTGAAATTATTTATTATCATTTAGATTCAAAGATTATTCAAGAATTTAATTATGAACAATTGGAAAAATTTAATCAGTCTTTTTTGGATTAATGCCATTTTATTTTTGACATTTATTCCTAAGACTTGGTGTTGTGCTTCTGGATTTGACGATATGTATTTAGGATATCGATTTGTGAGTATGAATATCGTTGAGGATCAAACTGATTTTACTCCTTACTTACTTTCATTTGGCGGAGGACATTTGAGTGATGAACAAGCTACAGATATTCAAAAAAAGGATAACCTCAAGGAATGGCAAAAATACACTTGTCAAAGTGTTTCTTTAGAAGAAATTGAAGAACTTATTTATACTTCTACCACTGAACAATTAGAATTATTAAAGCGATTAACCAAAAGAGGCGGAAAAATCCCAGGTATTTGGTCTAGTAATTATTTTGTCAAAAGTTTAATGCAAAATAAATGCTCAGATACTTTTGAATATTTACACTTTGCAAAAAAATGTGAACCACATGCAATGCCTTTTGATTCTTGGGATAAAAAAAGATCTCTAAGTCCAGAAATAAACGAGTTAATTGCTTTAGGTAAAAGGAATTTATTAAGGACTAAAAATCAGTTCTTGCGGATGAGATATATGTATCAAATTGTTCGTTTGGCTCATTATGCTCATGACTATCAAGGCGCATTGGATTTATATGATGAATTAGATCCAAAAGTTGATGATAATGATACAATAATCCAATGGTGGCTACTAGGGCATAAAGCTGGATGTTTAAAAAGATTAGGAAAAAATACGGAAGCTGCATATTTATTTTCTAGGGTGTTTAAAAATTGTCCAAGTAAAAGAGAACAAGTATTCAGAAGTTTTCAAATAGAATCAGATCAAGAATGGAATGCTGTTTTATTAAAATGTAAAAGTGATGAAGAAAGAGCTACACTTTATGCTTTAAGAGCTACTGATTGGAATGCACAAATAACTGAAGAACTAGAGAGTATTTATAAACTAGATCCCTCTTCTGATCATTTAACTCCATTAATGGTTAAAGAAATTTATAACCTAGAAGAAACCTTTTTAGGTGCAGATTTTCGAAGAGATATAGACGCAACTAAACCTGATAAAATTGCTAAGAATCGTTTAATTAAATTGCTTTCATTTGTTACGAAAGTTTTATCTGAAAATAAAATAAAAGACATTCCTATTTGGACCGTTGCTCAAGGATATTTAGAATATTTATCTAGAGATTTATATGCTGCGGATAAAACATATGAAAAAGCGGAAAGCTTGGTTCGAGGAAATGAGGCTTTAGAAGATCATTTAGAATTATTTCAATTGGCTTTAAAAGTACATGCTTACACTCGAGTTAATAAAAAGATAGAAGATGAAATTAGTGGTTATATCCGAAGTAATAAATACTTTGAATCAGTAGAAACATTCCCTATTTTTTTATTTGATCGTTTATCCCAATTATATAAAAAACAAGGAAATTATGCCAAAAGCTTTTTGTGTAATTTTGAAATGGATGATTTAAAAATTAATCCTCAATTAAAATATATAAAAGATTTAATAGCATTAGCAGAAAAGCCGAATCATACCGACTTCGAAGAATATTTATTGCAAAAAAAATTAGGTGTAAATTATATTTCAGAATTATATGAAATGAAAGGAACCTATCACCTTTCTAAATTTGAGTTATCTGAAGCCATTCAATCCTTTAGCAAAATAAAAGGATCACAATTTGAAAATGAGAAATTTACACCTTTTGTACTTCCCATTTTAGATTGTATCCATTGCGAAATAGATGTTGAAGATTCTACTATTTTACAAGTAAATAAATTAGAATTAACTCATTTATTATTAGACTATGAATACAAGGCAAAAACAGATATAGAACATGCTGATAAATACTATTATTTATTAGGTGCAGCTTATTATAATATGTCTTATTATGGTCATTCTTATGGTTTAATAGATTATTATCGTTCAAGTCAATCTTGGTTAGAAGCTCCTAAAAAAGAAACAAGTAATTTAGAACCAAAGGCCTCTCCTTTTAATTTAACTTTTGGTAATAAGGAATATACTGATATTTCTAGTGCGTTATTCTTTTTTGATAAATGTAAAGAAATGACACAGAATTCTGAATTAGCGGCTAAAGCATCTTTTATGGCGGCTAAATGTGAGTTAATTAAATTCTATCAAGACGATAAATATCAATTCAATACCTGGTCGAATGATATTCCTAAATTACCTGAAAAATATCGGAATTATTATGATTTATTAAAAAATAAATATTCTGATACTGAATTTTATAAAGAAGCGATAAAAGAATGTAAATACTTTTCTTATTACGTAGAAAAAGGGATGTAAAATAAATTTATTTTTTTAATAAATTAAATGGAGAAACAGTAGCGGTTGATTGAAAAGAAAAGAGCCATGATCTTTGATCATAGCTCTTTATATATTATTTGAAAAGGAAATCGTGATTATCTTCTACGATCATTTCTTCGATCGTTTCTACGATCTCCGCCTCTTCTGTCATTTCTACGATCACCTCCACCTCTTCGGTCATCTCTTCTTTCTCTTGCAGGTGGTTCTACATAACCTTCAGGCTTTTCCATTAATGCTTTTCTAGATAAACGAAGTTTACCTGTTCTATCATCAACGCCGATTAATTTAACCTGTAGTTTATCACCTTCTTTGAAGACATCTTCTACTTTCTCTACTCTTTCATATGAGAATTCTGAGATATGAAGTAATCCACTTTTCCCTCCTTTGAAGTCAACAAAAACTCCATAAGGTTGGATCGTTGCAACCGTTGCATCATATACATCTCCTACTTGAGGAGTAAATGTGATTGCATTTATTGCAGCTAAAGCAGCATCTATTGAAGCCTTGTCATTACTTGAAATTTGAACAACGCCTTGGTCGTCTACTTCTTCAATATTAATGACAGTACCTGTTGTTGCTTGTAATTCCTGTATAATTCTTCCTCCAGGTCCGATAACAGCACCAATGAAAGATTTATCAATTCTTAATTCAACAATTCTAGGAGCATGTGCTTTGAAATCTTCATTCGCTTCACCAAGTGTTTTCTTCATTTCATTTAAGATATGAATACGACCATCTTTAGCTTGAAGAAGGGCTTTTTCTAGAATTTCATAAGGTAAACCATCTACTTTGATATCCATTTGACAAGCACAAATACCTTTTTCAGTACCTGTTACTTTAAAGTCCATATCTCCCAAAGCATCTTCATCACCTAAGATATCGGTAAGTATAGCAATACGTTCACCATCTGCAATCATACCCATAGCAACTCCTGAAACAGCAGATTTAATTTTGATACCTGCATCCATTAAAGCCAATGAACCAGCACAAACTGTAGCCATAGAAGAAGAACCATTTGATTCCATAATATCAGAAACAATTCTGATGGTGTATGGTAAATCATCTGGCATAACTTGTTTCAAAGAACGTCCTGCTAAATTCGCATGCCCAATCTCTCGACGACCTGCTCCTCTATTAGGCTTTGGTTCTCCAACTGAATATCCAGGGAAATTATAATGTAAAATGAATTTCTCAAAATATAATTCTTGAGCAGTATCCATCATTAACTTATCGGTTTTACTACCCATGGTTAATGAAGCTAATGCTTGTGTTTCACCTCTATTAAATATTGCAGATCCGTGTGCTGCTGGTAAATAATCTACTTCAGTCCAAATCGGTCTAACTTCATCAGTTTTACGACCATCTAAACGTACACCTTCTCTTAATACCATTTCACGAATGATATATTTTTTATGGTATTCATAAAATGATTTGGCAGTAGACCAGTTTTCTTCCATCCATTCTTCACCTTCTGCTTCCAATAAATCTTCTTTCAATTTATCTTTAACGGCATCTAATCCTTTAGCTCTACTTTTCTTATCTAAAGCCGCTTTTCCTACAGCAAGAACCCCATCATTAATCATATCATGGATTCTTTGCTTTAATTCTTCATCTTCTTCAGGAGCTTCATAAGGTATAATAACTGCTTTTTCACCAACTAAAGCTTTTAATTCTAATTGAGCTTTACATTGAACTTTTATGGCTTCATGTCCAACTTTTATGGCTTCAATTAAATCAGCTTCTTGACATTCGTCCATTTCACCTTCCACCATCATTACGTTGTCCATAGTGGCAGCAACAATAATGTCTAAATCAGCTAATTCTAAATCGCTTTTCATCGGATTTACGCAATATTTACCATTAATCCTTGCCACTCTTACTTCAGAGATTGGACCCTCGAATGGTAAATTAGAAACAGCCAATGCAGCTGAAGCAGCAAGAGCAGCATATGAATCAGGTAAAACTTCTGGCTCACCAGAAATTAAATTGATCATAACTTGTGTATCTACCATATAACCTTTTGGAAATAATGGTCGGATTGCACGGTCAACTAATCTACAGATTAGAATTTCATGCTCGTTTAATCTTGCTTCTCTTCTGAAAAAATTACCAGGAATTCTACCCATTGAGGCAAATTTTTCTTGGTAATCTACGGATAGTGGAAAAAATCGTTGTCCTTCTTTCGCTTCTTTTGATGAAGCAACGGCAGCAAAAATCATGGTGTCTGCTACACGTACTACAACTGAACCTGCTGTTAATGTTGCTAATTTTCCGGTTTCAATTGTAACAGGAGTACCATCTGGTAAGTCAAATGATACTGAAATTGGAATTTGTTTACCCATCTTTAATTTTTATCTTCTAATGGTATACTAATGAATATAAACTTGTAACGCACTTCATCCTTTGATGAATAATAAGTTTATGGAGGCATTAAGATGGTCTTTTATGTCTTAACCCTTTTTTTATTTATCGGCACAAAGGTAATTCATTCTTAGAACATATACAGATTATTTTTTAAGATATATGTTTCATGAACCTAAATATTAGTTATTAGACATAAAAAAAGCCCTTGATGAATCATCAAGGGCTTGAAAACATTTGATTTTGTTTATTTTCTTAAACCAATTTTCGCAATTAATTCACGATATTTAGTAAGATCATTTTTCTGAAGGTAGTTTAATAACCTTCTTCTTTTACCTACCATCTTTAATAAAGAACGACGACAAGAGTGATCTTTTTTATTTAATTTAAGATGCTCAGAAAGCATTTTAATTTTGAATGTGTAAAGAGCAATTTGCCCCTCTGTAGAACCCGTGTTCTTTTCAGAACCTCCGTATTCTTTGAAAATCTCTTTGATTTTCCCTTCTGTAATGTACTCAGGCATTATTAATAATTTTAAGTTAACCGAAAAGGATTATGCGAAATGCAATTTCAGCAATCGACTGCAAAGATAGTTCTTTTTTAGGGTTATTCAAATTATTTGAGATTATAAAAATAAAAGGAGAGTTGATACTAAGAGAGGTAGATATAATAAAAAAGCACTGATCTTAAATCAATGCTTTTTTATTAGTATGTGTACAGAAAGAATAAAAGTGTATCACTTTTTATTCCAATAGTAGTCATTTAAACTTTACCAAGTCATTTCATCTTCTGATGAATCAATATTTTCTTCTTGTGCTTTTTCTGCAAGACTTGCTTCATACTCTTGATGACGACGAGTAAATTCATCATAATCATAATCAGGCATCAGTTCATTCTTTACATGATTGACTGTATCATTGAGTCCCTCAATGAATCGATTAAAATCTTCTTTATATAAAAAGATTTTATGTCTTTCATACCTATCGCTATCAAAGCGTTTGGTACTTTCTGTAATGGTCAGATAGAAATCTTCCCCTTTAGTTTTACGTACATCAAAAAAGTAAGTCCTTCTTTTTCCAGCTCTTACTTTGTTAGAATATACACTCTCATTTCGTTTACGTTCGAATTCCACCTTTCCTCGAATTTTGTTTTGAAATAATCTATGAGTTTGGTTCGGGATAAAAAATTATCGCAAATGTAGATATTCCTTTCAAATTACAAAGGAAAAAATCATTTACTATCTAAATATAATAAAAGTTAAGGTATAGAGGTAATTTTAATGGAATTGATTCAATTCTTTTTTTAAAAAATGTAGATTAGTGACAGCTTATTGAAAAGGTAAACTACTTTCTTCTGGTTTTTGTTGTTCGTATAAATCAGAATAATAACCTTGTTTTTCTAGTAATTCAGCATGGGTGCCTTCCTCAGAAACTTCTCCTTCATGAAGAACAATAATTTTATCAAAATCAAGTAAAGAATAAATACGGTGAGTGATGATAATTGTCGTTTTGTCTCCAAGATTCTTCTCCAAAAAGCCTAATATTTTTTGTTCAGTATTATTATCAACTGCAGAAAGACAATCATCCAACAAAAGCATTTGAGGATGTTTGATAAAGGCTCTCGCAATGGAAACTCTTTGTTTTTGTCCACCTGAAAGTGTTACTCCTCGCTCACCGACAATTGTTTCAAACCCATCAGATAAACTTTTGATATCCTCATAAACGGCAGCGTGTTTGGCATAGCTTTCAATTTCTTCTTGATGGGCATCTTTCCGTCCAAAAGCAATGTTTTCTCCAACTGTGGCAGAAAAAAGAAATACATCTTGTGGAACATAACCGAAATTTTTTCTCAATTCCCAAAGGTTATGTTCTTTGATATCTTTATCATCAATTAAGATCTGACCAGATGTTACATCATACATTCTTACTAATAAATCAGCAATGGTCGTTTTACCTGTTCCAGTTCTACCAATCAGTGCCATTTTTTCGCCTGGTTCTAATACGAAAGAGATATTTTTTAAAGCTTGAATACCTGTATCAGGATAAGTGAAGGAAACTTTTTTAAATTCTATTTTACCTTTAAACGGAATAATTTCATCCGTTGGATTTAAGATATCTGGTTCTTGTAATAAGAATTCATTGATTCTTTTTTGAGAAGCGGCAGCCCTCTGAACTAAGGATGCTACCCATCCTATAGCTGTGACAGGCCAAGTTAACATATTCACATAAATAATAAACTCTGCAATGTTTCCTGGTGTAATATTTCCTTTTGCTACTTGAATGCCTCCAAAATAAATTACAATGATTGTACTTGCACCAATTAGAAGCATCATTAAAGGATGAAACATGGCTTCTGTTTTGACCAGATGCATAGATTTCGATTTATATACTTCACTTTGTTCAGAAAAATATTTGCTCATTTGATTTTCTTGAACATAGGACTTAATGACTCTTATCCCTGAGAATACTTCTTGAGATGTACTATTTAAAGTAGAAAGCTGTGCTTGAATTTTTTCGCTTTTCTTATTGATAATATTACTGACATAATAAATAGAAATGGAAAGGATAGGTAAGGGAATTAAAGCATATATGGTTAGGGTAGGACTAACACTAATCATAGAATAAATGACTAATGTAAATAGAGAAACTAAATTAATAGCATACATCATTGCAGGCCCTAAATACATTCTAACTTTAGAAACATCCTCAGACACTCTTGCCATTAAATCTCCTGTATTATTCTTTTTATAAAAAGCTGCACTTAATTTTTCATAATGAGCGAAGATGTCATTTCTCATGTCAAATTCTATTAGTCTTGACATGACAATAATGGTTTGCCTCATGAAAAACATAAATACCCCCATTAATAATGCAAGTGCTAAAACAAGTAACCCAAAATACATAAGAGTAGTTGCTAACTTTTCGTATAAATCTGGCTGTATAGCAAATCCCTCTGTAGCTTGATACGTACTTATGTTGTCTACAACAAGATCTAGAGCGTTTCGGATTATTCTAGGTTGTAACACCCTGAAATAATTAGAAACGACAACAAATAACATTCCCAATAGGAATCGCCATTTGTATCTCCAAATATATTGATTAACATAAGCTAAGTGCTTCATAAATTAAATATCGTCTTGCATTAAATTAGAAATTTCCTTTTCTGCATCTCTCAATTTTTCTTTACAAAAACGCAAAAGTTCATTGGCTTTTTTTACTTTTTTTGGTAGTTCATCTACTGTTAATGAATCATTTTCTAATTCTTCTAGAATTGTACTTAATTCTTGATAAGCAACTTCGTAGGATATTTTTTTAGGCATCTTTTTGATTAATTTTTTGAACACGGATATCTAAATTACCATCCTTAAGGATGATATTCAAATCATCTTTTAACTTGATTTGTTCAATGTAAACGACTTTCTTTCCATTTTTGGTTAATAATGCATATCCTCTTTTTAAGGTATTATTCATATCCAATGCTTCTAAAAGTACTTCTTTTTGTTCGATCTCTTTATCTCTGGCTATTAATATGGTCTTCGTTTTATTTCTAATTTGTTCTTTAATCAAGTGTAAATTTTGTAAAATGAATTGGGTTTTATCTTTTAATATAAAAGTGATGTTTTGTTGCTTCTCTTGTAAATCTAAAGCGGATTTTCGAATGGAAAAACTAGCTATTTCTTTTATTTTCAAACCCATTTGAAATACTTCACTTTCAAAAGAAGCATTTCTATGAATAATGAAATCCGCAACAGCTGTGGGCGTTTTGACATCCGTATGAGCTACCTGATCTGCAACCGTTTCGTCGATATCATGACCAATTCCAGTAATGACAGGGATTTTACAATTTGCTATAGCTTTTCCAAGATCATATTCATCAAAAGCAGATAAATCTAATCGAGCACCTCCTCCACGAATAATAATGCAACAATCATGATCTTTTGCTTTTATTGCATTTAGATGTTTACTAATATCAGCTGCTGCTCTATCTCCTTGAACATTTGCAATATACAGTCGATTAATAATATGATATTGATAAGGGTTGTCTTTGATTTGTTGTAGATAATCTTGTAAACCTGCAGCATTAGCAGAAGATATAACTGCTACTTTTTGTATGACATTAGGTAATTCAAGAGAAGTGTTTTTAGAAAAAATACCTTCCTTTTTTAATCGGTGAATCACTTCACTTCTTTTAATTAAAATTTTACCAATCGTAAAATCAGGATCTATATCTACAATATTTAATTTAAAGCCATATCGCTCATGATAATCTACTTCTGCTTTACATAGAATTTCATTTCCGTCTTGTAAAACTTGATCGAGTGAAATTTTAGATTTTTTTAGAATTTGTTTTAACGTTCTGTTCCATAAAACGGCTTCAGATCTGGCTATTATTTCATCGCCATCTTCTGCTTTTTGAACAAGATCAAGAAAAAAATGCCCTCTAGAATCATTGAGTTGTGCAATCTCACAACGAATCCAAATAGCTTCAGCAAAATTTAATGCTAAAACTCTTTTGATATATTCATTGACTTCGTATAAAGAA
>JAHDFV010000135.1 GCA_020627985.1 Saprospiraceae bacterium | reverse complement strand
AAAAATAATGGATGAAATAATTCCTGCCAATGAACGAAGGTATTCTATGAATATAGATAGGACACAGTTTTTCTCTGGAATGTATACAGTTATCCTTAAAATAGGAAGCAAAAGATATATTAGAAGGGTTATTTTAAATTACGATTAGATTTTGCTATCATATGATATACTACAAACTATTACACTGTAACAAAAGTTATTTATAACTTTTGAAATGTAATATAACTTTTGTTACACGGTATTTAGTCTAGGTATAATAATATTCCATATAAGATTTAGGACTTAACCCTATTTAACCTCCCTTTTTTGATACAAAAATGTTATCGAAAACCTCCCATCACTTTTACTAAAAAGTACAATCATGAACGAATTCAAAAGATTTACAACAATATTATTGTTTATTGTATTTAATTATTACAATAATAATGCCCAAAATATAGAATGTGGTACAAGTATTCTTCATCAAGAAAAAATGAAATCGAATACAGAATACAAAGATGTCTTTTTAGCGAACGAAGCTAAAGTACATGCTATGAGACATAATAATCATTCTATGAAGGCTTCAAATACAACCTATACAATACCCATAGTGGTACATATTATCCATCTTGGGGAAAATTCACCTTCGAATATTTCAGATGATCAAGTTTATGAAGCAATCAATGGGTTGAATGACAGATTCAGTGGAGCATATGGAGATGGTGTTGATATGGGGGTAGAATTCTGTTTGGCTCAAAGAGATCCCAATGGTTTCCCAACAACGGGAATCAACAGAGCAGATGGTTCTGATGTCCCTTTTTATGCTGACTTAGGTATAGGATGGGCAACCAATGAAGGAGCATCCCCCAATGCTGTGAAAAATTTAAGTATATGGCCAACAACAGAATATTTAAATATTTGGGTAGTACATTATATTGCAGGTAACCCAGCAGGGTACGCTCCCTTACCTAATGGAGTAATTAATCCTTATAGTGGAATTGTTATACAAACAAATGCAATGATATACCAGAGTTCTACTCCAGCTCATGAAGCAGGACATTTTTTTGGTTTGAAACATACCCATGAAGGAGCAGGTGAAATACCTGGAGCTACATGTGCAGACATGCTTGAGTCCGATTGTGAAACAGAAGGGGATTGTGTTTGTGATACTTCTCCACAACGGCATAGTTATGGTATAGAAGGAATCGTTAATTGTGGAGAAGTAGAAAATCCTTGTATTCCCAATGATGAATTTTGGGACAACTCTGTGAAAAATTTCATGAGTTATTGTAGTAATAATAAAACTCGTTTTACTGAAGGTCAAAGAGTTCTTTTCGAATCATATTTACTAACAGATGAATCTAGAATACCCTTACTAGAATCAGATGGATGTTCACCTCCTCAAGATCTTGATGCAGGAATATCTGGATATAGTCCAGGTTGTACTCAGGGAGGATTTAATATCATCCTTAAAAATTTTGGTTTAGAACCTTTGACAGAAGTTGTCATCCATTGGGAAATAAATGGTGAATCGGGCTCTTTTGTATGGACAGGATCTTTGAACAGCCAAGAAGAAGAATTTGTTACAATTAATAATTCTTTACTATCTCAAAATACAGGAGTAGATATTCTTGTCTCCACAAGTAATCCAAATGGAGAAGTGGATTTAATACCGGAAAATGATGCCTATCATATTAGTGATTTCAGATTAGGTTTAGATGGAGGAAATTATACCATTGGTTCCGATCCAACAAATGATTTTCAAGATTTCATTACACCAATTACCATTATGAATCATGGGGGAATTTGTGGACCAGTGGTTTTTAATGTGAAAGAAGGGACTTATGATGAAGGGGGCCTCACCATCAATGATATACTGGGAGCAGATGCTGAAAATACTATAACATTCCAATCAGAAGATGCCAATAATATGGCAACATGGAGTTTTTCTGGCAGTAATACTTTATTAGAATTATTAGGTACAGATTTTATTTCTTTTAACCATATTATATTTGATAAGAGTGTTTCTAATGGAGGCAATATAATTGAAATGGATGGACAGGTAGAAAATATACAATTTTCAGGATGTACATTTTATCCGTCCTCTTCTGGTTCAGCTGTAGAAACAAGATTTAGTTTAGAACTAGGATCAAGAAATTTATCCTTTATAGATAATACTTTTGTAGGAGGATATCGAGCCCTAAGTTTAAAAGGGCAAATGGAGAATACCAGTATTGTAGAAAATACATGTAACAATCAAAATCATTTTTCTTTTTATTTAAATAAAAATGATTATTTTTCTATTGAGCATAATATCATTACTGGAGCCAATACACAAATTTATTTAAACAATTGTAAAGGAACATCTTTTATCAGAAACAATTTTTTATCTAGTAGTAATACTGTAGGTATCTTATCTAATTATAATAATTTCGCATTTGGAGAACCGTTGATTATTTCTAATAATTTTATTCAAGGAAATGAGAAAGGTGTTGAAATAGCCGGAGGTAGAAATATAAATGTCTATTTCAATACAATTCAAACATCTAGTTCATCAGAACCTACTCTTGAAGAAAGGAATTCTAATACGGGAGTTAATATACAAAACAACATTATTGCAAATTTTGGAGGAGGTTATGCCATAAAAGCAAATAGGTTTGATGCCAGTGATTATAATGATCTATATTCTTCAGGAACTACACTTGTTAATTGGAATGAAACTGATTATGATGATTTGAATACATGGCAAGCAAGTGGGTTCGATCTGAATTCTGTTTCTGAATTGCCCATTTTTATTTCGGATACAGATTTACACTTGGATTATTTAGAAAATGAATTACTAGATAATGCCGGAATTCCTATTGCTTCCATCACTACAGATTATGATGGAGATGAAAGAAACCCATTAACTCCCGACATTGGTGCTGATGAAATATCAGGTCCTGTAACAATTAGTGGCGTTATTCATAAAGAAGATAGTGAGGGATGCGCTGACCCATCAGATTCTGATTTTTATATTTCTGATGTAGAGGTGGATATCACCCAAGCAAACGATCCATATTGTAATGAAATTACAGATAGTAATGGATATTATGAGTGTTCTGTGGAGCCTTATAATAATTATACAATTACACCCCATAAAGATGGTGATGATCGTTGTGGTATAACCACATTGGATTTAATTCAAATTAGAAAACATATCCTAAATGTAGAACTGATAGAATCCCCTTATAGAAGAATAGCAGCTAATGTTGACCATGATGATGAGATTGATGGTTTTGATGTTATTGAAATAAAAAAGCTAATATTAGGAATTATAGATGAATTTCCTAATAGTGATTCTTGGTTTTTTGTAGATGCCGAATATGAATTTTCGGATTTGGACTATATTGGAAGTCAACCACCTACACCAGACAATTACCCTAATTATACAAAAATTGAAATTGAGAATATTTCTGAAAATTCTGAGGAAAATAACTTTGTTGGCATTAAAATGGGAGATATTGATTGTTCTTCTATTGATTGTTCAGAATTGGAAAATAGGGATAAGATAAAAATCCGAGGAAAAATAGAATATGATGATAATGGGTATGTACAAATACCTATCAGAATGAAAAATATGGAATTTAATAGCTTCCAAATGGGTTTTACTTTTGATCCTGCACTTTATGATTTTGTAAGTATTCATAGTGCTTTTTTAAAAGGAAAAGGGTTCAGTAGTGAAAGTTTCCGCGAGTCAGAAGGTAATCTATCTTTGTTATGGTACAATGAGGACATCAATGATGTAAGCTTTGGGAAAGAACACGAATATCTATTTACACTCATATTTAAAAAGCACGATATCAACACCTTGCCATCAGATTCTGATTTTAATCTTAATGATAATGTTTTAGAAGGACTTTTTACACAAGATGATAATAGTATTTATGATATTGAATTTATATTGGATTATGATCCTAAAGAGAATGAACCCCCTTCTGTAATACAGGTAAGTCCAAACCCTGCTAGTACATATTCGACAATAACAGTAAAGGGGGAAAAACTAAAGGCAGGAGGAAGTTACACAATTACAGATATCTATCAAAAAACAGTACAAGAAGGAACGTTAAATTGTGATAATGAGTGCCAAATCAAGTTGAAATCTAATGTTAAAGATGGTATTCATTCTATCAATATTTATTCTCCAGAAGGAAAAGCTTCTGGAACAAAGAGAATAATTATCACAAATAAACGTTAAACCATTAATCTATTTTTTAAGGCAATTTATTACCCCCTTCCCGATTTTAAAAATACTTGAAGATTTACAAAATTTTAGCGTGCTCTGTATGGAGTATCAACTGAAACCTATTGTAATATATTTATGATTTTTAAAAATCATCGGGAAGGGTATTGTTTCACTTTAAAAGATTTTAAAATGAAAAAGAAGACTTATTTGAGTTTATTATTGTTCGTTATTTTATGTTGTTCTTTGCAAGGTCAAGATAAACTTAAGAATAGAGGAAATGTTTTTAATTTGTTTTCAAAATCAGAGCATAATTTTCATTTTGAGAAAGAATTTAATGAAGAAAATTCGGTAATTCTCAAGATTGATAAAGAAAAAATAGGTGAAATCCTCAATAATAAGCATGAAGAATTGGCACTAGAAATTCCCTTGCCAGGAAGGCGTAACGTGAATTTGGAACTTCACCAAGTTATGATAAAATCTAAAGATTTTATTTTAAGATCTACAAAAGGAATTATACCCTATAACGAAGATCGTGATGGGGGTAAACATTATAGGGGAACCATAAAAGGAAATCCTGGCTCTTTAGTCGCCGTAAGTGTTTTTGAAAATGATTTTTATGCACTTTTCAGTTCTGGACATGGAGAATATAATTTGGGGAAAATAAAAGATTCTTCCAATAAATATATTATATACGATAGTAATATACTTCCATCAGAAAATAATATGATGTGTGGTACTCCAGAACTAGATATAGAAAATAAAAATCTAGGTACATCAAAAGATTTATCAAAAACAACGTTGTTTGCATGTAATAAAGTGAAGTTATATTGGGAGGCAGATTATGATTTGTTCCTAGATAAAGGATCTGTCACTAATACACAAAGTTATTTATCTGCAGTATTTAATCAAGTAGCGACATTGTATCAAAATGAAGGAATTACTCTAGAGTTGTCCGAAATTTTTGTATGGGATTCTGTAGATCCTTATGATGATTCTTCTTCAGCCACATCTTTATTGGATTTCAGAACTAGATGGAACAACCTTGGAAATGTATTTAATGGAGATTTGGCTCATTTGGTGGCTTTGGATCCTGGAGGTAATGGAGGAAGAGCATATTATAGTACACTTTGTGGCAATAGAACCTTTTCTTATGGTTATAGTGATATTAGTTCTTCTTTTTCAAATGTTCCAGTATACTCATGGACAGTCAAAGTCATTGCACACGAATTAGGCCATAATTTTAGATCTCCCCATACCCATAGTTGTGCATGGAATGGGGATAATACACCAATTGATGACTGTGGAAGTGTGAGAGTAGTAACGGATGGTCTTGATAATGATGGTGATGGTATAATTGATGAAGTAGACGAAACAGGTTCTGAATGTTTTGATAATGTGGATAATGTTATCCCTTCAGATGGAGGAACAATTATGAGTTATTGTCATTTATTATCTAATGTTGGAATTAATTTTAATGTTGGTTTTCATCCTCAAGTGCAAACTTTAATGATTGATAATATTAACAGTTCTTCTTGTCTTGAAGCGATATCTGGTTGTTTAGATTGTACTGATGGTATTCAGAATGGAGATGAAACAGGGGTGGATTGTGGTGGTCCTGTTTGTCCTGTTTGTCCAACGTGTACTGATGGAATCCAAAATGGGAATGAAACAGATGTGGATTGTGGTGGTCCCGATTGTCCTGTCTGCCCAACTTGTACTGATGGTATTCAAAATGGAAATGAAATTGGAATAGATTGTGGCGGTTCTTGTTCTCTATGTTTTATTTCATATCCGTTTTGTGAAGATTTTGAGGATGGTGGTAATCTCAACCCTTTATGGGGTCAATCTTCTTCTGATAATTTTGATTGGACAGTAAATACGGGTAGTACTGGTTCTTCTAGTACAGGTCCTTCTGCGGCATTTGAAGGAGATTACTATATTTATGCAGAATCATCTTATCCAATAGGGGCTGGTGACATTGTTGAATTATCATCCCCTGCTTTTGATTTGACCCAAGCTACAAATCCAGAATTATCATTCCGATATCACATGTATGATGCTAATGGAATTGGTGATGGAAAATTAGAATTGGATATCTCTTTGGATGGGGGTTTTTCTTTTACAACCATATGGTCTAAAATAGGGGATCAAGGTGATAATTGGATAGAGGAATTCATAGATTTAACATCTTACACAAGTTCTAGTTTTGTCCAACTTCGTTTTAAGACAACCGTTTCAACCATTGATGATTCTTATCATACTGATTGGGCTTTAGATCTTATTTGTGTTAAGGAAGCAACTTGTATTGATGGTGTTCAAAACGGAAATGAAACAGGAGTAGATTGTGGTGGTCCCGATTGTCCTGTCTGCCCAACTTGTACCGATGGTATTCAAAATGGAAATGAAACAGGAGTGGATTGTGGTGGTCCTGATTGCCCTCTTTGTACTGTTTCATATCCATTTTGTGAAGGCTTTGAAGATAGTGGCACTTTCAATTCTTTATGGGTTCAATCTTCTTCAGATGATTTTGATTGGAGAATAAATACGGGAACTACAACATCTTCATCTACAGGCCCTTCTGGAGCATTTGAAGGAGATTACTATATTTACACAGAATCATCTGCACCTGTTGCTGAGGGCTATGTTGCAGAACTGATATCTCCCCCTTTTGATTTGACTCATGCAGGAAATCCAGAGTTATCTTTCCGATATCATATGTATGATAATAATGGAATCGGTGATGGGAAACTAATATTGGATATCTCTTTGGATGGGGGGAATACCTATACGGCTATATGGGGAAAAACGGGTAATCAAGGAAATAATTGGATAGAGAAAACATATAATCTATCAAATTATGTTGGTTCTATTGTGAATTTTAGGTTTAGAACGATAATTACCACAATAGATTATACTTATCATACTGATTGGGCTTTAGATTATATTTGCCTCAAAGAAACACCTGTCCTTGCTCCATATTGCTCAGGTTTTGAGTCGGGAATTCCAACAAATTGGCAACAATCTACAAATGATGATGCTAATTGGTATCTAAAATCGGCTGAAACGACGACTAATGGAACAGGACCTGCATACCCTCATTCAGGGGAACTTTACATATATGCTAAAGCAGCATATATAGGTGCTGGAGCTAACACAGATATTTATTCTCCACCCATCGATATTTCCGCATTACAAAATCCAGAATTGAGTTTTTGGTATCATATATGGGATGAAGATGGTAATAATGATGGTGGAATTGAGCTTTTTGTATCAGAAAATGGTGGAGATTATGCCTTGTTATGGCAACTAATAGGAAACCAAGGTAATGATTGGCAAGAAGCGACAATTGATTTAACAACCTATTCAGGTTCTGAAATTCAATTGATGTTTCGGGCAAAAACTTCAACAATAGCTCCTTATTGGGAATCCGATTGGGCTTTGGATGATATTTGTGTCCAAGAAATGTGCTCTCCAATTTCTGTAACGATAACTGGACAAACAGAAAATTGTTTTAATGAAACAATAGCTTTAGAGGCAACAACAGGGTTTTCTTCCTATGAATGGGTTAATGGGGAAACTACTGAAAACATATCTGTAATGAACCCAGGGACATATACAGTAACAGTTACAGATGCAAATGGATGTACTGCAACAAATAGTCATTTGATTACAGGATCGACGTCTAATTTATGTGATCAAATAACTTGTATACAATCCTTATGTAATGGAACATTTAGTTTTCCTAGTGCACATGGTAACCCCAATGCTTCAACCAGTTTCCCAGAAGTAGATTATGGTTGTTTGGTGGCAAGTCCCGACCCAACATGGTCTGCTATAGAAATCGATGCAACAGGAACATTGTCCTTGGATATTTCGACAACCAATATGGTTGAAATCGATTGGGCTCTTTGGGGACCGTTTTCCAGTATGGATGAAATCACTTCTGATTGTCATTCTGGAACATTAGCATTTAATGCTCCTCTTGTATGTGATTATTCAACAGAACGTTCTGGAACGATAACTTTAGGTGCTGTAAATGAAGGAGAAATTTATGTTTTATTAGTGACTTCTTGGTGGAGTAGTACAACAGAAATCATTATAGAACCTAATATGGATAATACTGCATGTAATTTCAATGGAGATGGCACACAAAACAGTGATGAAACAGGGGTAGACTGTGGGGGGTCAAACAACCTTCCATGTAATAATTGTCCAACTCCAGTCGATGATATTTATGTGGATCATATGGCGACAGGAAATAATGATGGTACATCTTGGGAAAATGCCTTTACTGATTTACAGAATGCCCTAACTATTGGGGCTGGAAAGAGAATACATGTTACAGAAGGAATTTATAAACCAACGCTAGGGGCTAACAAAACCATTTCATTCGAACTCCCTGAGAATGCAGAAATCTTAGGAGGATATCCAGTTGGGGGAGGTGAAAGAAAACCTCACATGAATACGACTATTCTTTCTGGTGAAATAGATGATATCAATGGTTTTGAAGGGAATTCGTACCATGTGGTAAAAGTGAAAAATAAAGATTGTGTTTTATTAGATGGATTTATCATAGAACATGGTGGAGCATTGGATGAAAGCACTTTTGGTAAATCAAGGGGAGGAGGTCTTTATATCATTAATTCTAATTTGGATATTTCTAATGTGAAAATAATGGAGAATAGAGGAATATATGGAGGTGGACTTTTTGCTTCAAGTTCATCCATAGTTAACATTTTAAATTCTGATTTTCAAAATAATACAGCAGATTATGGAAGTGCCATTTATCATAGTAACGAAACCGAATTGCTGCTTAGGGGAATAAAAGTTTTGAATAATAATTCATTGGTAAGATGTGCTATTGAAATTAATAATTCACATAGTACAAGAATGGAAAACTGTCTGATTGCAGATAATCTATCCCAAAATGCAAATGGGATCGGTCTCATCGCTACAAATAGGGATCAATTTTTCGAGATGTATAACTGCACCATATTAGGAGGGGATCTTGATAAGTATCTATTTACATTCCAAATCGGATACAACGATCAACTGAATGTAATTATGAATAATAGTATTGTTGCACACCAAGATCGTTATTTTACTAAAAATGTCAAGGCATACAATAATGGGGTTTTGAGCTTTTATCATAGCAATTGCTATTTTCAAGGAGAAAGTGTTATTGGATACGGTGAAAATACATTGATGTCTAATATTGTTGGAGCTTTAAATTTAAATCCTGATTTTTCAATAAATGAATGTTCTCCTACTATAGATGCTGGAAACAATGATCTTGTAGTTAATATAACAGACATTTCTAATTATAATCGAATTTCTAATGTCGTAGATTTAGGAGCATACGAATCACAAAATACTTGTTCTATAACTAGGGAAGTATCAACTATGGCAGCAGAAAATGCTACCATAGATAAAAAGGAACAAGAGGTGATAAATGTTAATATTTATCCTAATCCTACTTCAGGAAAGTTATACTTGAATTCGGGTGGAGAAAATCTAATCATTGAAGTATATGATATGTATGGGAGCCTAGTTTTGAGAACGGGCGAGCAGGAATTCGATTTAAGCGAATATCCTAACGGAGTATATATCATTCATGTAAAAAATAATTCTGGTTACAACAAGAAAAGTGATAAAGCAAAAAGAGTCTTATTTTTTTCGCTGTTCGAAGTTCAAAAC
>JAHDFV010000134.1 GCA_020627985.1 Saprospiraceae bacterium | reverse complement strand
GCTACATGTTTAGGAGAAGCTAAGGCCTTTTTCTTTTTAAATAAGTTCCATCCTTCTTTTTCTGAATGAAATTCGAAAGAAAAATAACTTGCCAATAAGATTAACAATCCTACACTTATCCAAATGATACGATTCCAAATAAGTAATCCTTCAAACGGAATTGGGTTTTCATTATTTTCAATGATGGTCCAATATTTTATATGATGTACAAGAGTACTGGCTCCTGTAGGATCTAATAATCCAGCTAATTCAGCCCAATCTCTATTGTTTAGCATCACATCTGCTACACTTTGTAAAATATAGAAGGCCACCATAGCTACAAATCCAGCTATAATATTTCTACTAAAGGTTACAATTGCAAAAACGAAACAACTAAAAAAGAAGGTATTCGGAATAACAAAAAAGAGATAGGTTTTAAGATATGCCATCCCATCAAATGGCGCCATAAGCTCTACATTATTTGTAGGACTAAACGTGATCAATAATACACCTATTCCAATTACAGTAACCAAGATTAAAGCAATAGCAAAACCACTAAAAAATTTGGCAAAGAAATAATCCCTTTTACTAAAGGGGAAAGAATACATCAGTTTATGAATATTCGATTTATAATCTTTATGTATTGTTGATCCAACAATATTAGGAAGTAATAAATAAGCAAAAGAGCATACTCCGAGGATCATACCTAATAAAGCAACAGGAGCATTAGCTTTATTTAAAGAAGTAACAGTTACAGATGCCATATCAAATGCACCAGTAGCTGTGCCCATAAAAAATGCAGCAACAATAAAAGCACCTGCCATGTATAAATAAAAAGAAATGGAGGTGAACCAAGATTTTATTTCAAACCAAAATATAGTATTAAACATATCATTTTGTTTTTAAGAAGTGCTTATCCTAAGCCATTCAGGTGAAAGAAATAAACATCTTCTAAATTGGGTTTCGCAGCAACGAAATTACCCTCTGGTTTTTGTTCACCATATACTTTTATATTTAAAGTATTATCGGGATTATAACTCGATGAAATGATATTATATTTTTGATTTAATTCTTCCGTGGCTTCCGCAACTTTGGTCGTCCATACTTTTCCTTCTAATCCCTTTGTTGCATTTTGAGGCGATTCTCTCAATAAAATACTACCCTGATTCATGATCGCCATATCTGTACATAATTCCAAAACATCTTCAACAATGTGAGTAGAAAAAATAACAATATTTCCTAAACTGATTTCACGCAAAACATTTAAAAATCTTTTTCTTTCAGTTGGATCTAACCCTGCTGTTGGTTCATCAACGATAATTAATTTAGGATCATTCAATAACATTTGCGCAATACCAAAACGTTGTTTCATTCCTCCAGAATAAGCAGAAACGGCTCTATCAGCGGCAGGAGTTAAATTGGTGATATCTAACACATAATCCACTAATTTTTTACGATCTTTTTTACCCGATACACCTTTTAAACTAGCAAAATAATCTAAAAGAACATAGGCAGAAACTTTAGGATATACACCGAATTCTTGAGGTAAATATCCAAGAACCCTTCTTAATCCGAAATTATCATTTAATACATCAATTTCATTGAATTGAATAGAACCTGAATCAGGATCTTGAAGCGTTGCAATCGTTCTCATCATTGAAGATTTACCTGCTCCATTTGGACCTAGTAAGCCAAACATTCCAGCACCCATTTCAAGGTTGATATTATTTAAGGCTTTTACACCATTTTTGTAGGTTTTATTTAAATCGGAGATCGTCAGTTTCATAAAGTTGATATTATTAAATGTAATACAAGTTGACTGAATAATTAATTATAAACAAAGACTGCTTATTATCGAATAAATATATTCAGATTTATTCTCAACTTGAAATGGAATAGTATAAATGTACTTCTATATCCCAAATTCATTCAATTTTATCTACAAATGAAGATTTCTAATGGATAAAAGGATTAATAAGATTTATATTTGATAAAAATTAGAACAGAGAAATAAAATGATAGAAAATCATATTGATATAATTATAGTAGGTGCAGGTTTGTCTGGAATATGTATGGCACATTATTTAGAACGAGATTGCCCTAAAAATAAATATATGATTCTTGAAGGGAGAAAACGCATGGGAGGTACTTGGGATTTATTCAAATATCCGGGTGTTCGTTCTGATTCAGATATGGGTACTTTAGGATATCGATTTCGACCTTGGGTAGAGGAACAACAAATTGCAGATGGACCTTCTATTCTAAAATATATTAAAGAAACTGCAGAAGAGGATGGTTCTTATGATAAAATAAAATTTAATCATAAATTATTAAAAGCGGAATGGTCGAGTGAAAATAAAAAATGGAGTTTAACGATTTTAAATACGAATACAAAAAAAGAAATTATTTGGACCTGTAATTTTATGATTTCTTGTACAGGATATTATAAATATGAAAATGGATACACCCCCGATTTTAAAAATTTAAATTTATATAAAGGTCAATTTATTCATCCGCAATTTTGGCCTGAAAATTTAAATTATCAAGGAAAAAAAATAATAGTTATTGGTTCTGGTGCTACAGCTGCAACTTTGATTCCTGCTTTAGCAGAAAATGGAGCAGGTCAAGTAACGATGCTTCAGCGATCTCCCACTTATTTTATTTCTATGCCTAAAAAAGATCGATTGGCAAAGGTGCTTTCAAAATTTTTACCTCGAAAATTAGTGTATTTAATTTCAAGATGGAAAAATATTGGGATTGCTGTTTTTAGTTATGGATATAGTCGGATTAATCCTAAAAAAATGAAAGCTTTTTTAATTAAAGAAGTCAAAAAAATGTTACCAGAAGGATATGATGTAGAAAAGCATTTTACACCGAATTATAATCCTTGGGATCAGCGATTATGTTTAGTTCCTGATGGTGATTTTTTTAAAGCGATTAAAAACGGAAAAGCAGATGTAGTAACCGATCATATAGATTGTTTTACAGAAAAAGGAATACAATTAAAGTCAGGGGAAATTCTTGAAGCAGATATTGTTGTATCTGCTACTGGCTTAGTGATTTTACCTTTTGGAGGAGTAAAAGTAAATATAGATGGAAAACCTTTGGAATTGAATAAATCATTTTCTTATAAGGGAACTATGGTAAGTGATGTACCCAATTTTGGATTAATTTTAGGCTACACCAATGCTTCTTGGACTTTAAAAGCTGATTTAGCTGCAGAGTATATTTGCCGATTTATTAATCATATGGAAAAAAATAATTTTAGTTATGGTATTCCAGTATATAATGATGAAGGAGAAGGAGAACCATCTATGGGTGAATTGACTTCAGGTTACGTAAAGAGAGCAGCAGGATTATTGCCTTTAAATGGATTAAAAAAACCTTGGCGAATTGATCAGAATTATATCAAAGATGTTTTTTTATTCCGTTTTGGAAAAATAAAAGATGGACATATTTTATTTAAAAAATAATTATTTTCTATTTAAAGCTTCTTCTTGTAATTTTTTCGACTCTAAATGAATAGTATCATGATCTGGTAATAAATCTTCTATTTTATCATGAAAAAACATTAATCTAAACAGTTTCCTTTTTTTAGTATTGAAGAATAAAAATCTGCATGAAAATAAATAGAATTTTTTTCTGCATTATTTCTAAATTGTTGAATATAATCTACTAATCTCTTTACTTTAGAAAATTCGATTAGAATATCTTCCGCATCTTTTTTATTTTGCACGTAAAATACACTTTTTGAGTAGGATTCTAACATCATTAAACTTCCAGCATTTCTGATATGGTTGAATTCTTGCCAGGTTAATTTTCGATTTAAATGTTCTTCTAATTTCTTATCCATTTCTTCACAAATAATCTGGTAGTTTTCAGCGTAATTCATAATATTCGTTTTATAAAAAAACCGCTTCAGTTTTGAAGCGGTTTTTTAAAAGACTATTTACTTTTTAATTCTGTATAATATTTATAAAAATAAGGAATGGTTTCAATACCTTTATAAAAATTAAACAAACCATAATGTTCATTAGGAGAATGAATGTCATCAGAATTTAATCCGAATCCCATTAAGACTGTTTTTACACCTAATACTTTTTCGAATAAAGCAACAATAGGAATAGATCCTCCACCTCTAGCAGGTAATGGATTTTTGCCATAGGTTTTTTGCATCGCTTTATAAGCTGCTTGATATTCTGGAGTATCTGTTGGAGTGACGGCAGCTTCTCCTCCATGATGCGGTCTTACAATCACTTGTACAGAATCAGGTGCTATGCTTTCAAAATGCTTTTTGAACAATTCTGTAATCACGTCTGAAGATTGATTCGGAACCAAACGCATACTAATTTTTGCAAAAGCCTTAGAAGGTAAAACTGTTTTTGCCCCTTCACCAATATATCCACCCCAGATTCCATTACAATCTAATGTAGGGCGGATAGAAGCTCTTTCTATAGTAGTATATCCCTTTTCTCCATGTACATCTCCTATGACTAAATCCTTTTTATAATGTTCTATATCAAAAGGAGCTTTATTCATTTCTGCTCTTTCTTGATCAGTAACTATAGCCACATCATCATAAAAACCAGGGATTGTAATTTTATTATCCTCATCCTGAAGGGATGCAATCATTTTAGCTAACACATTAATAGGATTAGCAACAGCACCACCATAGACACCAGAATGTAAATCTCTATTCGGTCCAATTACTTCTACTTCAATATAGCTTAAGCCTCTTAATCCAACGGTGATAGATGGTGTATCATTTGCTATAATAGATGTATCAGATACTAAAATCATGTCGCAGGATAATCTTTCTTTATTGTCATTACAGAATTGACCCAAATGAACAGAACCCACTTCTTCTTCTCCTTCAATCATGAATTTAACATTACAAGGCAAAGAATCTGTTGCTAGCATTCCTTCAAAAGCTTTGATGTGCATAAAGGCTTGTCCCTTATCATCACAAGCACCTCTAGCGAAAATAGCTCCATCCGGATGTACATCTGTTTTCTTAATAATGGGGTCGAAAGGACCTGAATCCCATAATTCGATAGGATCTGCTGGTTGAACATCGTAGTGTCCATAGACTAAAATTGTAGGCAAAGTGGGATCAATAATCTTGTCTGCATAAACGATGGGATGTCCATTCGTTGGGCAGACTTCTACATTATCAGCGCCAGCAGCAATTAAATTGTCTTTTACAAATTCAGCTGTTTTTGCTACATCATTTTTAAAAGCAGGATCAGCACTCACAGATGGGATGCGTAAAAGATCCAATAATTCATTTAAAAATCGTTCTTTATGGGTTTCTAAATATTGTTGTAAAGCCATTGGTTCTTGAATTAAAAACCCCTCCAAAAGGAAGGGTTAAATTAATTAAATATTATTTCGTTTTGACAAAGTCTTGAAAGACTTTGCCGTGTCTTCCTTGAATGGTCAAGGTCATTTTCTTTTTATCTAAAAAGTATACTTTATACGTTAATGGAACTTGGTTTCCTGAATGCTCAATAGTGAGTTCATTGCCATTTACACGGTAAGTCCCTTTATAGGTATCATTGCCAGGTTTATTCTCTGTATATGTACCATCTTCACTAAATTCGATGACTTTATTCTCAGATTCAATATCTTTCCAGACACCATCATAAGAATCTTTCGTACGGGTTTGTTTCCATTTTCTAGTTAGTAATTTAGTAGAAATGGTTACAGCTTTTCTAGCTACACCATCTTCATCAACAGTAGTTGTAACTTGATTTTTGTTAGCAGAGCAAGCCCAAACTAAACTTAAAAGAAAAGCGGCTAAGACAAAAATAATAGTGTACTTCATAATTAAGTAGTTATGTTATTGTGAACAATAGAAAGCAGAGATTCAAACATTTGACGACCGTCAATATTGCCTAAAGTATCTTCTGCACATCTTTCGGGGTGTGGCATCATGCCGAAAACATTTTTATTTTTATTACAAATGCCTGCAATATTATCTAAGCTTCCATTCGGATTATAAGTCGAAGAGACATCTCCTCCTTCACTTGCATATTTGAATAGTATTTGGTCATTATCCTGTAAATCCTTTAATGTCGCTTCATCAGCATAAAATCTACCATCAGCGTGAGCGATAGGAACTTTAAGAACTTGGTTTTTCTTTAAGTTTTGGGTGATTGGAGAATGAATAGTTTCTGTTCGTAAAAATATATTCTTACAAATGAATTTATGGTGATTATTCTTTAAAAGAGCACCAGGTAATAACCCAGTTTCACAAAGGACTTGGAAACCATTACAAATTCCCCAAACATAACCACCTTTATTCGCAAATTCAATCACAGAGGCCATAATGGGTGAATGGCTAGCAATAGCACCAGAACGTAAATAATCACCATACGAAAATCCGCCAGGTAATACGATACAATCTTCTGTTGTAAAATCAGACATGGCATCTACATCTTTATGCCAAAGTTTTCGGGTCTCTTGTCCCATAACTGTCCCTAGGACATGCATCATGTCATCATCACAATTTGAACCAGGAAAAACTACAACTCCAAATTTCATTTTATACTAATTTTGATTTCTATGGGTAAATATATTGCAAATATGACTCAAGTTAGGAAATAATGAGTAATTGGAATAGTTAAGAAAAGCAACAAATGCCAAACTTCTTTCCATAATGTACTTTTCATCCTAGTAAATATAATAGATAATAAGATACTTAACGGGATTGAAAGTACGATAAAATGTTCTAACCACACGCCAGATTGGATGAAAAAACTTAGGATCCCAAAGAGTATGAATAGAAATAGAATATTAATGTTTTTTCTAGCTTTCATGACTTGTTTTTCCATCAAGAGATTATAATTGACAATAATGCCAATGATAATACAAGCCAATATAGCAAAAGGGATGAGCGTAGGTAAATCAATGCTATTTCTCCAATTTAATAAGCCAAAAGAACTGGTGAGATAAGGGAAGAAACTTTCTTGAGTATCTCCAATTGCAAAGAAATAGGTAAACAATAAAAACAAAGGTACCACATATCCTGCCAACAGTTGTGCCATTTCTTTAATGTTGAAGGCTCTTAAAACATTAATGGCTAAAAGACCAAACAATAAAAAGAAAGAGTAACTACCATAAGTTAATCCAGCTAGAGAAAGCCAAAAACCAGCTCCAAAATGATGCCCTGAGGGTTCTTTTTCTTTGAAAATTTGGAAAAGATTCATGAGGGCAAGAATCAAGAAAGTATTTGCCAACAAAGCAGGAGAAAGACCTAAATGGTAAATACTTATGGATCCAGTTAATACATAAAAAACGCCTGTGTACAGATTGTTTTCACCAGAAAATTTATGTTGATTAGAAAGTACAATTAAAAAAACGGCTTGTATAAATAACAAAATGAAAGCAATAATAAAAGAGGTGAGTTGTCCTAAATTTATAGTTTCATAAACACTATCCGCTAAGAGTCCTCCATTATCAAAATCAGTTTGTATGGTATTCGAAAATCCATAGCTTCTTAAGAGTAAAGCATAAGGAATAAGCAAGATGCTTAAAAGAGTACTATTGGTTCTGAAAAATGTTAGCAAATTGAATTTCTAATTTGATTGCAAAGTTAGAAATATCTATTTACTCCTCACGAAAATTCTAAATTGTTTCTCATTTTTAATAAACATCGTTGGTGTTTCTCCAATCTTACCAATTTTCTCTGATACAGCAATGGTTTGACCAGGTAAATCTTTTTGCAAATCCATACTGAAATTTTTAAGATCCTCTTTTCGAATAAAAACAATGAATACAGGATCTGCTACTCCTTTATCTAAATAAATCATAGCGTTTCCTTTCTTTGATAATTTTGTATGCACTACAGTTCCGCAAACGGTTACTCTTTTATCTCTGTTTTTCCAACGTTTGGCTTGAATGGTGTTAAAATGATTTTTAGGTAATGAAGCAGCTAATAAGGGTAAAACATCACCTACAGATTCTTTATGCATCCAAGGAGAAGGATCATTCATCGCTTCTAATTTGTTCTCTAAAGCATCAGGTAATTGGTGAAAGAAATTGATACCAGATAATTTTTCGATTTCTTGGATCGAAGTAGCAAATGTTTCAATAGGGTAGGCAAGTCTTTGATTGGGCATGACAAAACCTATTGCTCTTTCATTTTCTAAATCTAAGGCTACTTTGAAAAACTTTTCAGGTATACTCGGTTTATTGACACTCCTTTCAATTGTTGGTAAGCCATCTTCTAAAATAGGACCTGTAACGATGTATAATTTTGAACCTGGATTATGATAAATATATCCTCTCATCATGGCTTCTAATTCTCCCCATCCTTCTCGATTGAATTCTGGACGTTGAGGTGACATGTTGGAATATAAATATGATTCAGATAAGGCTTTAGTTGACCATCTAAAATCAGCAGATGGTGCTAAATGACCTCTATCATAACCAAAACCATCATATTCTAAGGTGCCATCAGGAAGTGTTTTGGTTAAAAAGTAATCAATCTCTACCGCTGTACCAGTTTTTACTTTTGGGTCTTCTCTAAAATCATTAGAACGAGCTGCATTTCCTTTTACAACATCAGGCATAATAATATGAGCTACCCATTTGGCCTGTTCATGTTTTTCGTCATACACCAAGCTCATGGCTTCATGTTCAATTAAAGTTTCACCTGTATTTACTTTGGGCAAACCATTTTTAAGTAATTCCCTTCTTAATACTTGTAATTTGTAATCTTCGATTTCGCTATAGAGTGCTTTTTTCTTCTCATCAAGATCTTCGATCTTTTTTTCGATAATTGCGATCTTGTCTTCAATGGGTTGTGCCCATAAAGAAAAAGGAAGAAGAAATAGACTTAAAAATAGTATGCGATACATACGAATTGTGTGTGGTTGAGTACCAATTTAACGTATTCTGATGTAAAATATGTTGGTAAGTTGTTAAATAAAGATACGTTCACATACAATTAACTTATGTTTTGTTCTTTTTATACTGTTTTGAACCCATTTTTCTTCCGAATTTTTAATAATTTCCTTTAATTCTTATGGTGAGTTTTCATGAATTACTTTTACAATAGATCTAAGAATTTTACCTTTATCATTAGAAGTTATGCTTTTGAATTGCAAAATTAATAACTATTCCATCGAGCTCTTTTTCCTCTTACATCATAATGTACACTTTGTGTACCTGGATAAAGTCCAATACCTCCTTCGTTTTTAATAATATGCTTATCTAGAAGTTTAAGAACAATGTCTTTATCTTTTTTGGTGTGTTTTCCATCATTATTGATGTCTTGTATCACAATATCTACTGCTTGACCTTTGATATGTTTACTTTGCGAAGCTCCTTTTATTTTTTCATTGCGTCGAGGATGGCGATGTCCATTATTGACATAAAATCCATCTTTATTCAGTCCTCGAGATTCTAAACTGTCTAACAATTCAATGGTTTTGAATAAAACCTTTTTATCCATTAACCAATAGAGATCTTGATTACTATTAAAATATTTATCCTTACACATAAAATCTTTTATTCTGAATCTACCAGCTATTTTCCGATTCACATCTTGCTTGGGAACGACATAATAAATACTACCTTTTAGCATTCTTTTGTATTTCCTATGGTTCGATTTAGTATATTTTAAATAGGAAGGAGATAATGAATCGATAGGAATGATTGGAAAGTCATCTAGAATATTTTCTATCTCGGCGATGCTTGTTACATCTTTGTTGTTGTTTTGTAAGTCATATTTATATTGTAAAATTAAATCCCAGCTTCTCCATAATATTAATATGATGAGAATTGTAATAATGATAAAATATAATGTGATGATTAAGTTTTTGTATTTCCCGAATCGTTCGAAAACATTAAAAGACAGTTTTTTCATCTGTATTGTAGCCGAGTCTTTTGAAGAATTTTTTCATAACAGAAATATC
>JAHDFV010000133.1 GCA_020627985.1 Saprospiraceae bacterium | reverse complement strand
TAACGGATAATAACAGTAATGTATCCACTTGTACAGCAGTAGTAACCGTTGAAGATAATGTAAATCCTTTAGCAGAATGTAAGGATATCGTAGTTCAATTGGATGGGAATGGGGATGTCTCGATAGTTGCAGCAGATGTGGATGATGGTAGTAATGATGCTTGTAGTACACCTTCGTTAAGTATAGATATCACAGATTTTGATTGTACGAATGTAGGAGCAAATATTGTGACGCTTACCGCTACTGATGATGAAGGCAATGCCTCTATTTGTACCTCAACAGTTACTGTAGAAGATAGTGTTAATCCAACTTGTATTACTCAAGACATTACGATACAATTAGATGTGACAGGCGATGCATCTATTGTCGCAGCAGATATAGATAATGGTAGTAATGATGCTTGTGGTATTGCGAGTTTAACGATAGATAATGATGATTTCACTTGTGCCAATATTGGTACAAACACAGTTACTTTAACGGTAACGGATAATAATGGGAACATTTCAACTTGTACAGCTACAGTTACAGTAGAAGATATGGTAAATCCAATTGCAGTTTGCCAAGATATTACGATCCAATTAGACGCGACAGGTAATGCAAGTATAGCAGAAGATGCGGTGAATAATGGAAGTACAGATGCTTGTGGTGGATTAACCTATGATACAGATATTACAACCTTTGATTGTGCCACTATAGGTGATAACACAGTGACCTTAACAGTAACGGATGCGAATGGCAATAGCTCAATGTGTACCGCTGTAGTTACAGTAGAAGATGAAGTAGCCCCTGAAGCGATTTGTCAGAATATTACGATCCAATTAGACGCGACAGGTAATTCAAGTATAGCAGAAGATGCGGTGAATAATGGAAGTACAGATGCTTGTGGTGGTTTAACCTATGATACCGATATTACAACCTTTGATTGTACTACTGTAGGTGATAACACAGTGACCTTAACAGTAACAGATGTGAATGGCAATTCTTCAACCTGTACCGCTTTAGTGACAGTAGAAGATAATGTAGATCCAGTCTTTGTTAATTGCCCTGCAACAATTACAGGAAATGTAGGGGGAGCAGGATGTACTGGAACGGCAACTTGGACTCCTCCTTCAGTAACTGAAAACTGTGCAGGATATACTGTTACTTCTAATTACGATCTAGGAGATATATTTCCTTTAGGAAATACAACTGTTACATATAATGTTACAGATGCTAGTGGTAATACAGATGTATGTACATTTGATGTAACGATTTCTAGTTCGATTGCAACTAACATTTCAGTAACAGAAACTTCTGGTAATTCAAATAATGATGGGATTATTTGTGATGGAGATCCTGCTGTCTTATCAGCTGATGCTGGATTTACTGCTTATAATTGGTCTACAGGTGAAACCAATTCATCAATTACAGTCACAACAGGTGGAGCATATACCGTTACAGTAACGGATAATTTTGGATGTATTGCGACGGCTTCCAGTTTAATTACTTTGAACCCTACGCCAATGGCAAGCTTAGAATGCCCTGCACCTATTTTAAGAGATTGTGAAAGCATATTTAATTGTAAACCCAATGATTTAAATCCTGTAACCTTACTAGGTGTTACTCACTTATTTACAGGATCTGCTGCACCATATATTATAGGTACAGGTGAACCAGGAAGTGATACTTATTTAGATTTACCTAATATGCCAGTGGATACTGCTTTTGAATTAATTTATACCATTACTACTCCAGATGGTTGTTCTAGTAGTGCTTCATGTACCTTTACCATTGAAGGGAAAAGAGCAAATCCAGGACGTTTTTAGTGAAGAAATTTGAAGACGAATTAAAAGCAGATTGAATTATTTTCAATCTGCTTTTAATTTAGAAATAAAATGTTTAGTATGAGAATCTTTATAATTTTTATAGCAATTATTTCTTTGATGAATTGTCAAAATCCAGCGACAGCATATCAAAAAGAATTGGAGCGAGCTCATCAAGAAATTGATATATTAAAATTAGAATTAGAAAAGAAAAATGATCATAAGTCATTAATTCATACTGTATATTTTAGGTTAAAAGAAGATCAAAAATCGACTAATTTAGCTTTGTTTGAAAAAGCTTTAAATAGCCTTTCTTCAATAGATGGAGTACATAATCTTGAGGTAGGTCAACCTGCAGAGACTGGGGATAAACGATTAATTTCTAATTATGATTTTGTTTTAATCATGGAATTTGAATCAATAGAAGATTTGAAAAAGTATAGTGTTGATTCTTTTCATTTATCGGTTCGTGAAAAAGTAGGTCCTTTATTAAAAAAAGCCCCTGTTGTATATGATTATTGGATTAAATAATATTGTTAGATAGCTTACCAATTAATTTCTTTTTAAGAATATTCCTTATTTAATGCCGTTATTGGTATTCAATATGATTTTCCGCATTAAATGAATAAAAGAGTGATATATTTTTACAGGTTATTTTTTCTTACTTTTTCTATTATTTTTTCTACTATTTTAATTGGTCAACAACCCAGCCCATGTGTAAACCCAGTTATGACACCACTTTGCGAAGATGCCTGTGTTATATGTGATATTAACGGCTTTAGTGGAATAAATAATAGTACAGAACAAGGAGTTGCTCCTCCAGATTTTTGTACAACAGAATGGCATAATATTACTTGGATTGCATTTATAGCAGGGAGTGAAAATTTAACATTACAAGTATCAGTTAGTAATTGTCAAACTGGATTAGGTTTAGAAATAGGGATTTATGAAAGTTTGGATTGTCAAACGATGAATCAAGTTACTTTTTGTAATACGGATGTCCCTTCAGGAACAACAGCAACATTTTCGAATAACTCTCCATTAACCATTGGTCAACATTATTATTTTGTTATGGATGGTAGTGATGGTGATATTTGTAATTACCAAGTTACTGTAACCAATGGTACAACAGAAATTGGAGCCTTAGATCCCATAACAGAAATGTCTGGACCAACTTCTGCGTGTGTAGGCGAAACACAAACTTATGAAGTGGATGAACTCATTGGTGCAAATATAAAGGTGTGGACCATTGATGGGATGCAAGTATTGGAAGATTCTAATGTTTTAGAACAAACCTGGAATACTGCTGGTACTTATAATTTATGTTTTTCAGCTGCTAATGTTTGTGATACTCCTCCTCCTATTTGTACTCAAGTAGTAGTAACTCCTCTTCCTGATATTATTTATAATGAAGAAATTTGTGGAGATGAATGTTTTTATATTCCTGAATTAGATACTTCTATTTGTGCTCCAGGTCTATATAATTTTTCCAATATTACGGATATAGGATGTACTCAAAATATTACTTTAGATTTATCTGTGATTCCTCCAGTATATACTGATTTAGAAATTACATTTTGTTATGGTGATAGTATTATTATAGATGGTCAAGCTTTTTCTGAAACGGGAATGTATGATATTCCTATTTCAACTAGTTTTACATGCGATAGTATTGTCCAATTAGATTTAACCACGTTCCTTTGTGATATTGAAGGTGGTTTTGCTGATGATAATTTAGATTGTAATGGTGATAATAATGGTCAGTTAAGTTTTAATTTAGTAGATGGCGTTTTTCCTTATTCATATAATTGGGAAGAGATAAATGATCCAATATTAAATGGAAGTGGAACAAGTAGTAATAGTAATGGTTTAATACAAATTCCAAATTTAGTTTCAGGGATTTATAGTATAACTGTTACCGATGCTGCAGGTAGTTTTGGTATTTTCTTAGGACAAGTTTTTGAACCCAATCCTATTATTGTTCAATCAAATTATAGTGATTATAATGGATTTGGTACATCTTGTTTTGATGCTATTGATGGTGAAATTACACTAAATTTGCAAGGAGGTTCAGCTCCATTTATATATAATTGGGAAAATGGTGATACAGCTGCGAATGTAGATAGCTTAATTGGTGGAATATATTTAACTACGATTACAGATTCGAAAGGATGCTCTATAATTCATACTTCAGTTTTGACGAATCCAGATGAAATTAGCGCAACTATAAATTTAACGGAACCTGGTTGTAATCCAGATAATAGTGGTGTGATTTCTGTTAGTGGGTTAGGAGGAGCTGAACCATATCAATATTCAATTGATGATGAAACTTTTGGTTTAGATTCTATTTTTAATGAATTAAATCCAGGTGATTATTTTATTCAAATTCGAGATGCAAATGGATGCGAAACATCGATAGATGTGTCTTTAGCTGATCCTAATATTCTTTATCTAGATCTGGGAGAAGAGCAATTAGTAGAATTAGGTGAAACCATTCAATTGGAACCCATTACTAACATCAATAACTTAGAATATGAATGGTTAGATACTATAGGATTAAGTTGTACAGATTGTGCTGAACCATTCTTAACACCATTAGAAACATCTTATTATACTTTAGTGGCGACGATGCCAAATGGATGCTATCAAACTGATTCTATTTTAATTCGATTGGATAAACAAAGAGATTTATTTGTGCCTAATATTTTTAGTCCTAATGGAGATGGTTTTAATGATCTATTGCAAATTTATGCTGGAAAAGAAGTACAACAAATATTAGAATTTAAAGTTTTTGCTCGTTGGGGTGAATTGGTATATGACCAACAACAATTTTTACCCAATGATTTTAATTTTGGATGGGATGGCACATTTAAAGGGAAAAAAATGAATTCAAATGTTTTTGTTTGGATGGCTAAAGTTGAATTCATAGATGGGGTAGAAGAAGTATTCAGTGGTGATGTTTTATTAGCCTATTAACTTTTTTTTCCAATCTATTTCTTACTTTTATTTTCTATAAACATAGTAGTGATTTATAAATGAATCATTAATCTAATTGCAAGTCATAAATACCAATACTATGGTATCAGCTTTATTTTGTCTTGAAGCTAAGCAAGACAGTCAAAAAAGCCTTGTCTTACAATTATTTTATCATCTCTTTATAAATTGCTTCATCTTCTAAATTTATAATAAAAATACAATGGCAAATAAAAATAAATTAGGTGCATTTAATCCAATGGATATTTTAAGTGGTGCTGGAGGAATGTTGATTAAAAATTTAATCAAAAAAGCACAAAAGGAAAATAAGAAAAACCCAGATGTGAAAACCGCTCCAAAATCTCTTTTTGATAACTTAAAAGGAAAAATTAATCAGACTAAAATTAAAAAAGGAGATTCTGAAGAAGTAGTTATTGAAAAGATTAAAAAACAAATAGATCAAGCAAGAAAAGAAAATAAAAAGAATCCAAATGAAGCAACAGCGGATAAAGCTTTATTTGTTCGGTTAAAAGAATTATTAGATGAAAATAAAAGTAAAATATCATCAAATGTTCGTCCAACTAAAAAAGGAAAAAATATTCCTAAACCCAAACCCAATTTAAGTAATGATTTCTTTGATGGATTAGATGATGAATTCGCAGAGTTTGAAGATCTAGCCCCTTCAAAAGGAAATGAAAGAGTCAGATTATTAAAAAGAGAAATCAAGAAAGTTAAAAATAGACTTGAAAAAAGAATCCAAAGATTCAGGAAAGAGGCAAGAGAGGAAATACAGCAATTACAAGCACAAATTAGAAAAGAACAAAAAAAGAGATAATTAATAAGGCTTTATAATATTGAAAAAAGAGCGAAGATTTTCTTCGCTCTTTTTAATTGATATTAAAATACATTTATACAACGGTAAATTCAACATCACCTAAAGTATCAACAGTAGTTTTTACATTCATACCTTCTTTTAAATACATAGCTGGTGTAGCTGCACCAGCCATAATATATGAACCCGCAGGAATTTCTTGTTTGTATTTTTGAGCTAAACGAGAAGCATCAATTAAAGACTGCCAAGGATTACCTAAAATAGCATTTGAAGAACCAGATTGAACCACTTCGTCATTAAAAGATAAAGTCATATTTAAATGATTAATTTCGGTATCAACAGGATGCCAATCTCCAAATAGAAATCCAGCAGAAGAACAATTATCTGCAATAACATCTTCTAAAGAAAATTTAAAATTTTTATATCTAGAATCAATGATTTCAATCGCTGCAGCAACGCCTTCAATATATTCTGGAATTTCTTCTAAGGTTAGCGTATGATCTATTTCTTTTTTAACTAAAAAACAAATCTCAGGTTCTGCCCTAGGATGGATAAATTTATTAAAAGGAATATTATCTCCATTCTTAAAAAACATATCATCTGTTAAGCGACCCCAAATCATATCATGGACGCCCATTTGTTCCATTTTTGCATAACTGGTGAAACCCATTTTTAAACCGACAAATTTTTCACCTCGTGCTAGTCTTCTTTCAATCGAAGCAGCTTGAATCGCATAGGATTCTTCTTCATTAAATTGATGTTGAACAGTTAATTGTTCAATTGCTGTAGCATTTTTAGCAGCATCATCTACAATTTGGGAAAGTATTTTTATATCCATTTTTTATTTAATATTTTAATCCTCTAAAGGAATACCATTGGCATCCGTTGTAAGTACGTCACTCATGTAATCGAAAAAAGGCCGCATTGCTAAAAAACCTTTGACCATTTCTTTTCGAAAAGTTTTAGATAAAACTTGTTCATCCGAAAATTTATGAACTAATAAAAATTGTTTGTATCGTAACAAATCTATTGCAGGATGATTAACATCATATCCTCTTGGAGAAGTTTTTAATTGGTTGCCTTTTAATGATTGAAAATAATTTTTAAATTTCTTCGTAGAAATAATTTTTCGTAAATAAGAATCATCTGCTGCAATTTCTTGGCGAATTCTTGCCAAATCTTTTGAATTAGGATTCCAAAAACCACCAGCAATAAATGATTCATTATTGGGCTGAATATGAAAATACATTCCACCTCTTTTCCACTTGGTTGCCCTACTTAAAAAACCACATAAATGATCATTATATGGTGTTTTATCTTTTGAAAAACGAACGTCCCGATAAATGCGATAAATTTTTAACTTTTCAATTTCATCATGCGCATCCATATCTTTTTTTAATGCTTCTCCAAAAGAAGTTACATCATCTTTTGCATCAATATAAAGTGGTTTATTTTTAGCAAACCATTCTCTATTATTATTTTTCACCACCTTTCTTAAAAAATCAAAAGTGGATTTTTCAATGTGTGTGTTGGCCATTATTGTTGCGGATTCAAAAACGTTCTTTGATAAAATATTCGAGAAACAATAATTAATATAATTACTAAACCAGACATGGCATATCCTCCATCTTCTGCAAAATAATGAGCAGCAAATGCTAAAACAGCATCAAAGAAAAATCCAGCATAAGCCCATTCTGTTAGCATTTTAGATTTTCGACTTAAAACAGCAATAATGCCTAAAACTTTTAATATGGCTAAAGGATAAACGATATAGGTTGGATAACCTAAAACTTCGAAAAAACCTTTGACCATATCGTATTTTGTAAAATACATTCCCGCTGAAAATGCAAAAATAGCACACATTAATGCAGTGCTAATCCAATAAATTATTTTTTCCCACTTCATATTAATTGGTTTTTGTGCAAGTTATAAAAAAGCCCATTCTTTAAAGATAAAGAACGGGCGATTTGTCGTATTGTAATAATTAAGTTGGTTTTATAATGTTCCTCTTAATTCTTGTTCTCTTTCTATTGCTTCAAATAAAGCTTTGAAATTTCCTTTCCCAAAAGAAGTTGCTCCTTTTCTCTGAATAATTTCAAAGAACATTGTTGGTCTTGCTTGGATCGTTTTAGTAAAAATTTGAAGTAAATATCCTTCATCATCCCTATCCACTAAAATACCCAATTTGCGTAAAGAATCGATATCTTCATCAATTTTTCCAACGCGTTCTTCTAACACATCATAATAGGTTGTTGGAACTTGTAAAAAATCAACACCTCTATTTTTTAAATTAGTTACAGTTTCAATGATATTATCTGTTGCCACTGCAATATGTTGAACGCCTTCCCCTTCGTAAAATTCTAAATATTCATCTACTTGAGATTTCTTTAAACCAGGTGCAGGTTCATTGATTGGAAACTTAATTCTTCCATTTCCATTACTCATTACTTTACTCATTAAAGCCGTAAATTCAGTAGAAATATCTTTATCATCAAAAGACATGATTTGAGTAAAACCCATTACTTTTTCATAGAATTCAACCCATCGATTCATTTGACCTAACTCTACGTTTCCAACCATATGATCTACAAATTTAAGACCAACAGATTCTGGATTATAGAATGTATTCCATTCTTGGAACCCAGGTAAGAAAACGCCTTTGTAATCTTTTCTTTCTACAAAAATGTGTACCACTTCTCCATAAGAATGAATACCAGAACGAACCACTTTACCATATTGATCCTCTTCTGTTTTGGGTTCCATATATGAAGTCGCACCTCTTTTCATTGCTTCATTGTATGCATAAGTAGCATCATCTACCCAAAGCGCTGTTACTTTTACACCGTCTCCATGTCTGTCAATATGTTTTCCAATGGCAGAGCCACTTTTTAAAGGAGAAGTTAAAACAATTCTAATCTTATCTTGTACAACTACATAAGATTCTGTTTCTTGATTTCCTGTTTCTAAACCAGAAAAAGCCAAAGATTGAAAACCAAAAGCAGACTTATAATAATGAGCAGCTTGTTTCGCATTACTCACATATAATTCAATATAGTCTGTACCTAATATGGGCATGAAATCTTTTGCGTCTTCGTGTATCTTTTCTAATGTATTCGTTTCCATTATTGATAATTTTAATTGTTATAACAATAGTTGCTATGACAAATATATTGATTATTATTGAAATTAGAAAGATTAAACTCCTTTTTATAACTCAAAATTGGAAAAAACTTGATTCATAATGCGAATAAAATGATCATAATCCTCATCATTCAAACCATTCCATCCTTTTTTTCGCAATCCTTCAACAATGGGTAATGCTTTTAGATAAGTATTTCTACCTTTTACTGTAAGAAAAATATGATGTTTCCTACGATCTTCTTTTGAAGGTTTTCGTTCAGTCAAATCTTTTTTACAAAGCAGATCAATAATTCGAGAAACAGTTGGTGCATTTTTGAAACTTCCACTTGCCAATTCATTTTGAGACAATCCATCTTTTTCATTTAGACTATCCAGAATCACCCATTGTTCTGTAGTAATATCTACTCCTATTTCTTTAAAAGACTTGGTATAATTGTGTTTTATGAGTTTAATGGTACGATCCATATAAGCTCCAAAATTCTTTGTTGTTTCTTTCTCTTGCATAATGTAAATATAAAGCGTTATTTTGAAGAATGAAGTACTTGTATTTTATTTCCTTTGTCTTTATCATCAGTATTGTTTCTTGTATCAATCAAGAAAAGACAGATCAAATTATTGACCTAAAGGAATTAAAAATTTCAGTAGATACATATGAAGTGAGTATTGGTAATTTTCGAAAATTTATCAATGCAACACAATACCAAACAACTTCAGATCGTATGAAGTGGTCTGGAGTTTATAATACGAATACTACAAATTGGGACGTGGTAGAAAATGCCAATTGGGAAAAACCTGATGGATTAAATTTTGGGAATAGAAATTTACCCGTAACCCATGTGAGTTATATGGATGCTTGTGCTTATTGCGAATGGAAAAATGGACGGCTTCCCTCAGCTGAAGAATGGGACCAAATTGCTGGAAAGGAAGTTATTAAAGGAAATGTATGGGAAGGTCCTTTTCCTCACATGGATACTGGAGAAGATGGTTACGCAAAAACCGTTGCCCCAGTCGGAAAATTCCAGGCCAATAAAAATGGAATTCATGATCTATTTGGAAATGTATGGGAATGGACAACTACTCATAATGCAAAAGGAGAAATGATTATCAAGGGCGGAAGTTTTCTTTGTGATATTAGTTTTTGTTCGGGATATATTCCGTCAAAATATCAAACAACATTGAAAGATAGCGGATTGAATCATTTAGGTTTTAGATGTGTTTATGAATAAATAAAGGAGCTGTTTTGA
>JAHDFV010000132.1 GCA_020627985.1 Saprospiraceae bacterium | reverse complement strand
GAGTATTGTAATGATACTCCTTAAAAGATTGGTCTTAATGGCTGTAAGTGCTAATTTTATATTTTCCGCTATATTCATAATTCTCTATCGACTGTCATTCTTAAAGAAACAGCATTGATATTTGATCAAGTACTATATCCAACAGCTTCTAAAAGTAACCAAAATAAACAGGATTAGTTTATAGAATAGAGGTAGTATCGATTTCCTTCGATTAAAAGCACATTTATTAGGATAAAGCATTTTTCAAATTCAACTCATTTTAAGCCACAGATTCAGCTAATTAACTTAGAAAACAAGCCTAAAACTTGTCTAAAACCTATATATATTGCATATTGTTTAATATGTTTTTTAAAAATTATAGATTATTTGTAATTTGGCGATCTCACACAAGGTTATACTAATTTTACATTAAGATCAGTTTTACAATTACTATTACCAATAAATCAAAATCATGAAGTTTCATAATTATATATTTTTAGTTGTTTTTCTCCTTTTGGGAAGCTTAATAACTTCTAATGCCAGAAATTACGATATCAAAGATTATTTGAATCCAAACAATTCAGATCGCAAAGCTTATATTCAAAAATATAAGGATATTGCCATGCGAGAAATGGTTGTGAATCGGATACCTGCCAGTATAAAATTAGCACAAGGAATTTTAGAATCAGGTGATGGAAAAAGTAGCTTAGCTAACAATGCCAATAATCATTTTGGTATGAAGTGTGGACGAGATTGGTCGGGAAACACATACTATCTTAAAGATGATGATTACAACAGTAATGGTGATTTAATTAAATCTTGTTTTAGAGTTTTTGATGACCCAGCTGCTTCTTATGCTGCACATTCAGATTTCCTACGAAATCCTGCTAAAGATTTTAGATATGGATTCTTATTTGATTTAGACATTAAAGATTATAGAGCTTGGGCTAAAGGATTAAAAACTTCTGGCTATGCCACTAACCCGAGATATGCAGAATTATTAATTGGTATTATTGAGGCCAATCAATTGTATCAATATGATAACAATACAAGAATTCCTTTGGATTTTCCTAAAATTGATATTTTACCTCCTACTAAACCAACTTTAGTCGTAGCAACTCCTCCTACAAACAATACATTAGACACAGGTGTAAAAAATGAGGTGGTTTTAAATAATGGCTTGAGAATGGTATTTGCTTCAGATGGAGATACGCCTAGAAGTTTAGCAGATTTTTTTGGTGTAAAAGCGAAGAAGATTGCCAAGTATAATGAATTCCATGAATCCAATCGAATGCCATTAAAAAATGGAGATCGAGTGTATTTACAACCCAAAAGAAAATCTTGGAGAGGTCAAGAAAAGACACATAAAGTTAAAGCAGGTCAAAATATGTTTGGCATTGCTCAAATGTATGGGGTTAAGATTGAGAAATTATACAAAAGAAATCGAATGAGCTTAGGTACAGAACCTGCTCCTGGACAATCAATATTTGTAAGAGGAAAAAGAAAGAAAAAGGATCTGGTAAAACTTAGAAAGAAAGGTCAAAATATGGTACCGACTTCCAATGTACCTGTTATGCCTAAACCAAAGCCAACAATACAATTAGTCGATGGTAAAAATGTAGCAGATGTAGTATCCAATAAAGTTCGTTCTTTTGATTTGAATGGAAGAGTGGATGCATATGCTAAAATAACAGATGGTACATATAGACCTACGGTTACGACAACCCAACCCACTACAACTTATCCAACTACAACACAACCCACTACAACTTATCCGACGACAACCCAACCCACTACAACTTATCCAACTACAACACAACCCACTACAACTTATCCGACGACAACACAACCCAATACAACTTATCCGACGACGACTCAACCCAGTAGTTCACCTACGATTGTGACTTATCCAACTACAACCACACCATCACATACAGGAAGTTCACATCCAAATCCTCCAACCACAACTCAACCGACTTACCCAAGTACACCAACAGTTGTAACACCTGCACCAACTACTCCACCAAGACCTGCTCCAGCACCAACGGTATCTTATCATACCGTTCAAGGAGGTGAAACTTTATACGCTATTTCAAAAAAGTATAATGTTTCTATTGGTCAGATTAAAATCTGGAATGGATTAGGTAGTAACTTAATTTCAATTGGTCAACAATTAAGAGTAAAGTAAAATATATTTTCAATGATAAAAAGTCCCTACTTTTCGAGTGGGGACTTTTTTATTGGAACAAAACTGGAATTCTTCTGTTTACTTTTCATCTTTAAATATTGAAATGATGTAAAAATATTTGTTATGAGTTCAGATGAATATGAATATTATGATGCGCCTTTATTTCATCCTGCTAAAATCTTTATCACTTTATTGTTATCGAGTTTAGTCATGATTTTTTTATTCTTGACTTTATCGTATTTATATACAAGAATTGAACAAGGAATTCCTCCTATTCATATTCCAATTATTTTTGTTTTCAATACTTTAGTTTTAGTCGGAACGAGTTATTTAATTCATAGAGCAAATATTTGTTATAAAGAAGATGATACAAAAGGATATCAAAATTCTTTATTGTTCACCACTCTTTTAACCTTAATTTTCATGGCTTTACAAGCCATTGGTTTTTATCAATTAATTGAATCCAATACACATTATTTTAGTGCAACTGACAATGCTCGTTCTTATTTACAAATCATTTCTATTTTACATTTAATACATGTTTTAGCAGGCTTACCTTTTCTTATTATTTTTTACAATACTGCTAAAAAAAGAATGATCGAACCGGTTAGTGTTTTAGTTTATTTTTCTGACCCGTTAAAAAAGATGAAATTAAATTTACTCACCATTTATTGGCATTTTTTAGATGGGCTTTGGATTTATTTGGTTTTGTTCTTTTGGATCAATTATTTAATACAATAAGGTTTTGAATTTTAAAGAAAAAATAGAAATTGATTTTATAGCCTTTTTAAAAGAAGGCAAATTTGATTTTATAAAGTTCGGCAAAACCAAAGAATGGATTTACCATAACTTCCCTAATGCAGATGATATAAAATCAATTAATGATGTCGTTTATAAAAATAACATTTGGTTGTTTGGTAATATAGAATTTCATTTCAATAAAGATCAATTGTTTTTAATTTATTCTGATAATTTTCATCAATTCAATGGAGGCCATTCTTTAATTTTAAAAAACTGGATTCTTCATAAGCCCAAATTAAACCTAGAAGATATCATTCATTTTTTAAATAAAAATCATATTGATTTTTATAAAAAAACAAGAGATTATGGTAATCATGATATAGAAATACGTTTAAATTCTGGAATTGAATTTCTTTTCATCTTAGAAGAAAAGGAGCATGAATCTTCAAGTGAATTTTACAAACGATTACAACAAACTCATCAAAATAAATTCCAACTAGCTTGCTTTAGTTTTATGAAAAAATAGACTATTACTTATTTTTTCATTAGATTTTTAAAATAAAAAAATACTTACAATTGAACCTAATAACGCGAATGAGAAAAATAAACACAGATAAATAATATTGGCAAAAAGTAATTTAGATAACGTTTTCCACCTAACTTGTTGGTAAACACTTCTTAATGATTTATATAGATATATAAAGAGTAAAAAGAATCCTAAAAAAACAATTAAAGGATGAAAATAAACGAACTTTAAAAAGATACAAATGACCGTAAATAATAAAAATGCAAAAGAGTGCATATGAAATAAAAAGATCAAATGTTCTACATAAAAATAGTCATGTCTGACATATAGTATTTTTAAAATTATAGCTAAGAAAGGCATCATTAATAAAGCAATCCACAAGGAGTTTCCTAATATAAATGGTATTATATTTTCACCTCCTTTTTGTAATCTTATTCTTTGTCTAAAGTGAAGACGATTAAAAAATCCATCGATCTGATATTTCTTGGTTATCTCGTCAGCACTTAAGTTGATAAAATCTTCATTAGAAATTTTTTGATTGGAATCATCAGTAATAATATTAATCAAATGGACACTATCCTGAGTTAATCTTCTTTTCGATTTTACAACATTAATAATACTATCTGTCCTTTCAGATCCCAATTCTTTTTCATAAATGGCAATAATCTCTTTAATAGATTTTTTATTTATATCGGGTAAATCAAATTTCTTTGCATAATAAATCAATGTTTTTTTGCCAGAATCTATTTTGCCTTTTTTCATTGTTAGGTTTAGGCTATCTAAAACAGTCTTAGAATTTTTATCTCTTAAATATAAAACTGCAAAGTTTTCGATTTCTTTTATAAATTCTTTTCTATAGATTTCTTGTTGTACTTTTTTATTTGAACCTGTTAGAACTGATTGTTTTTTAACTATGAAAAGACTCAATGCCCCAATAAGGAGTAAAGCCGATACTATGAATAACCTTATAGGATGAAAATAGGGTTTATGTCTACCTTTAAACCATTGAATCGTTAATTTTCCAGGCACGAAAATATCAGTATTCGTCCTGAAAAATTTAGATTCGAAATTAAATACGGTTAGAAAAACAACAGAAAAGAACTCTCTTATACTTATTCGACCATCTGTGTGTTTTTGTCCACACTTAGAACAATATTTTTCATTTTTAATCGGGTAATGACAATTGCCACAATAGTCCTTTCTATTTTTTTGAATTGATTCTTCCATATTACTTGTTTGGAATATCGTAAACTTATTTAAAATAGCCTAATAAAATGAATTAAAACGAAAATTCTCATATCTCAAAAAGAGATTTTAATATTTAAATAAAATCATTTTCTAGAAGATGTTTTAATTTCATTAACTAGATTAAAGGACCTGTAAATATAATGTGTATGTTTTAACTAGATAATGAGAATTCATTTAAAAGCTTTATTCAACATACAATTATTCTCATATATCTAACTTTCCTTGATTCAGGGTTTAAATTAAGTTACCTTTGCGGTTTTGCCCCAAAAATATAAGGTATTTTAAATCATAAGTATGACGTTCCGTGAACTAGGATTAGTAGATCCCATTTTAAAAGCACTAGAAAAAGAGGGATATAAAAACCCAACTCCTATTCAGGAACAATCCATTCCTATCTTATTAAAAGGAAAAGATTTACTTGGATGCGCTCAAACAGGTACTGGTAAAACAGCTGCTTTTGGTATTCCGATCTTACAGAATATATATTTAGATGAACATAGAGGCAAAGGTCAAAGAAAAATCAAAGCTCTTGTCGTTACACCTACTAGAGAATTAGCGATACAAATTGGCGATAGTTTTACGAAATACGGAAAATTTACGGGTTTACGAAATACAGTAATATTCGGAGGAGTAAAGCAAAGAGCACAAACAGATGCGCTTCGAAGAGGAGTCGATATTCTAGTAGCCACTCCTGGTCGTTTGTTAGATTTAATTGATCAAGGATTTATATCGTTAAAGCATATCGAATACTTCGTTCTAGATGAAGCAGATCACATGCTTGATATGGGTTTCATTCATGCTATTCGAAAGATCATTGATAAAATTCCTGAAAAGAGACAATCTTTATTCTTTTCAGCTACCATGCCACCTAGTATTGTTAAGCTATCTGGTAAAATTTTAGGTGAGCCCGAAAAAGTTACAATTCGTCCACAACAAGCTACTGCAGATCGTGTAGAACAAGCTGTTTATTTTGTCAGTAAAAAAAGCAAACCGAAGTTATTGGAACATATTTTAGAACACCAAGATGAGGATGAGCAAGGGAACCTTGGTGCAACTTTAGTTTTCTCTAGAACAAAATATGGAGCAGATAAAATAGTAAAGAAATTACGCAGAAGCGAAATATCAGCGGATGCTATTCATGGAAATAAATCTCAAGGACAACGACAAAGAACCTTAGGAAAATTCAAAAATGGAGAAACTAGAGTTTTAGTGGCTACAGATATTGCTGCACGAGGAATTGATGTCAGTGGTTTGGCTTATGTTATTAATTATGACCTTCCTAATGTTCCTGAAACCTATGTTCATAGGATTGGTCGAACAGGAAGAGCTAATGCAAGTGGTTTAGCTTTATCTTTTTGTAATTTAGATGAGAGACCTTACTTAAGAGATATTCAAAAGTTGATTTCTCAAAAAATTCCTGTTATAACGGATCACCAATATGTGGATGAACGTGAAGATGATGACCCTCCTGTACCTGTGAAAAAACAAAGCGCTAGAAGAAATCATAAATCTAGATCTAACAATTCAAATGGAGGTTCTAATAACAATCCACGTCGTAAAAAAAGGAATACATGGCGGAAGAAACGTTAAATATTGTGTTATACTCCTTTTTAAATCCTATATTTTTCTTAAAAAATTACTTTTAAATAAATAATAAGAGTACTTTTGCGATCTCTATGCAGTCTGTTGAAAATTTTTGTATTTTTTACTGAATTGATGAAACAGATGAATTAGAATATTAATAATTTTTAATTTTCTATAATGAAAAAAGGTACAGTAAAATTCTTCAATGAATCTAAAGGTTTTGGATTTATCGTTGAAGATGACACGAACAAAGAGCACTTTGTTCATGTTTCAGGTCTAGTTGATGAAATTCGTGAAGGTGATGTAGTGGAGTTTGAACTTCAAGAAGGACGTAAAGGATTGAATGCAGTAAATGTAAAATTAGCTTAATTTAATCTTGTCTAGCACAAGAATTAATAGTTAACATATTTAGCAATTAATTTCAAGAAAAGCCTATCCATTTGGATAGGCTTTTCTATTTTTACATAGATAATGTAGACGTTATGGTTATTATAATAAAAGTATTAATTGGATTAGTTGCACTCATTCACTGCTATATTCTTTGGTTTGAAATGTTTGCTTGGGAAAGCAGAGGAAAAAAAGTATTTAAAAATTTTCCTAAAGAATTATTTGGTCAAACTAAAGAAATGGCTGCAAACCAAGGACTTTATAATGGATTTTTAGCAGCAGGATTAATTTGGACTTTTTTCATTGAAAATGCAGAATGGAATAAAAATATTTCAATCTTCTTTTTGGCTTGTGTTTCTATTGCAGGTATTTATGGAGCTTTAACTGCTGAAAAGAAAATATTTTTTGTTCAAGCATTACCTGCAATTATTACGATAATCTTGATTTTATTGAACTAACACCTAAACTGTCCTAAAATATATGTTTAAGCACAGTATCCCATTATCTTTTATCATAGGAGGCGTTACATTTTTTGCAGGCATTCTTTGCCTCACCATTCTTATTGAAGAAAGATTGGGTTACAATTTAGATGGTGGCCTATCTGTTTTTCTATCCAGAGCCTGGAGAACCCAGCATATCATACTTGCTTTTACTAGTTTATTCTTTCTAATCTTTGGAATTTTATTGTCTGCAGGAAGCAATAATGCCCGCAAAGTATTTGTTACTATTCTGAGTATTACTACTATTAGTACCCTTGCTTATCAAATTTACGACATCCTAGATTATCGGAAATGGACAGAATTTGTTGGCCTAACTATCATTTTTCTAATTCCCCAATTGACATTAATATTTCTACTCACACAAAAGAAAGTAGTACAAGAATTCAAAGGAGAATCAGATTATGATAACCGAGAAGACTTATTAGATTTTTAAAAGTAATTTATTGTCGATGATATTGCTAAAATTATATCATTTCTCGCCTAGTAATTAAGTCTAAACTACTACCTTTGCGGCAATGAATAAATCTCTCATACCCAATCTCTTTACGATATCAAATCTTATTTGCGGCTGTATCGCAATGGTAAGTATTTTATATGGTTGGTATGGAATGGCTTTTATTGCCTTTATTTTGGGACTATTATTTGATTTTTGCGATGGTTTAGTTGCAAGAGCTTTAGGAGTTTCAAGTGAAATGGGTAAGCAATTGGATTCATTAGCAGACATGGTCAGTTTCGGTGTAGTGCCTGGAACGATATTGTTTTCTATGTTATCTCGGGGAGTTTACGGAGAAGCTTGGGATGAATATTTTCCTTACAAAGCATTGCCAGGTTTTATTTTTACTGGTTTTGCTGCTTATCGCCTAGGGAAATTTAACTTAGATGAACGTCAAGGAGATGAATTCAGAGGATTAGCAACACCAGGTAGTACTATTTTTGTCATGGGAATTATGATGGCATATCATCAAAATTTCTGGGGACTCGCAAAATATTTTGAAAATCCCTTGTTTTTATATGCCGTAACCTTGATCATGGGATTAGCTATGGTAGGAGAATTTAGAATGTTTAGTTTCAAATTTAAAAGTCCTGGGTGGAAAGGGAATGAAATTCGGTATTCATTCATGATTATAGGAATTATCTTTTTATTTTTATTTCAATATTTAGGCCTTTCATTAGGCGTTATTTTATATCTATTATTATCCTTTATTTTTACAAATAAATCAAATGAGATACAAAGCTGAAATCAACGTAATGCCGCTTAAGGAATTATTAGATCCTCAAGGAAAAACAGTCGGAAAAAACATCGGCAATATTGGTATTCAAGGAATAGAAAATGTTCGCATTGGCAAACACATTGAATTAATTGTAGATGCAGCCGATGAAGCAGAAGCAAATTCTAAAATTGAAACGGCTTGTAAAAAATTATTAAGCAATGTGGTTATGGAATATTTCACATATACTATTAGCCCTTCTTAATTTTATTTTATGCTGTACCTCGTCCCTACTCCGATTGGTAATTTAGAAGATATTACCCTAAGAGCCATTCGAGTATTAAAAGAGGTCCAAATCATTTTAGCAGAAGATACTCGGACATCTAAAAAATTAATGAATCATTATGAGATAGAGACTCCGCTGCGCTCTTATCATGCACATAATGAGCATAAAATCTTAGATCAAATTGTGGATCAATTGGCAGCAGGGCAAGATTTTGCATTAATTACAGATGCTGGAAGCCCAGCAATTTCTGATCCTGGTTTTTTATTAGTAAGAGCATGTGTTGAAGCAGGAATAAAAATAGAAGCACTGCCTGGTGCTACTGCTTTTGTTCCTGCCTTAACTGCTTCAGGGATTCCAAGTGATAAATTTTATTTCGAAGGATTTCTTCCCCACAAAAAAGGAAGACAAACTCGTTTAATTTATTTATCCCAACTTCCTACTACTTTTATTTTATATGAATCTCCTCATCGATTAGTCAAAGCTTTAACTCAATTAGCTGAATTTTGTGGTGCTGATCGAAAAGCATGTGTTTGTAGAGAAATCACAAAACTACATGAAGAAATAAAAACAGATTCTCTTAGCGATTTAATTCTTCACTTTAAGGATAAAAAAATAAAAGGTGAAATCGTTATCGTCGTTAGTGGTCTAACTAATTAATTCTTTTCCTAAATGAATCAAAAAGAAAAAATCATATCCATTTTAAAAGAAAATAATATTGATTTCGAAATCATAAAACGAAATCCTGAGAATGCTTTTAAAAATGAAAAAGAAGAAAATGATTTTTGGGATCAAGCAGTTAAGACGTTAATCTGCTATGATAAAAAAAAGAACATTCATATTTTCATGATACCAGTTAGTGCAACTTTAAATCAAGTTGCTGCTAGAAAAATTATTCATTCGAATAAAATGCGTTTCGTTTCTCGAGAAATATTAATGGAAGAATTTCAATTAATTATTGGTGCTATCTCCCCTTTACAAATGCTAGGAAAAGGAAACATGATTTTAGATGAAAAACTAAATAAATTTGATCAAGTAACCATTAGTTCTGGAGAATTAGGTTCAGGAATTCAAATAAAAAAAAGTGATTTAATTCTACTTGTGAAGCCTACCATTTCTAATATTACTTAATTTTAGTATATCATTTTTTCTTCCATAAAATTACCTCAATTCTAATTTATTCCTTAAATTAGGAAAGACATATTTATATATTTTTTAATAACGTTTTATTATTTTGGTCAGGAAACAGGCCTCCCACTAATAACCATTTTTTATATCACAATCAAAAGACATATATATATTATTGATTGTGATTTTATTTCAAACAGCATGATTCATAAATCACACCCTTCCTGTTATACAGGAAGGGATGC
>JAHDFV010000131.1 GCA_020627985.1 Saprospiraceae bacterium | reverse complement strand
TTACAACAAAAGTTATACCAAATATTTATGGTCATTTCTTTTGGTTTCTTTTTATTAACCCCTAATCAAACTTTTGCTCAAAATATACTGCTCTCGGAAGATTTTGAGACAAATACAATCACTACGAATATTGGTTTTTCTTGTACAGGTTATCCCTGTTCCTATGATAAAAATGATGAGGAACCCTTTGATAATAGGGCTGATGACTTTGGAGGAAATTATGCTAATGTAAGCGTTTCTAGTTTTAGTAACTCACTTGATGTGAGTGCTGTACTAGATGTTGGAGAAATTACACCAACGACAACAACTGTTAATGTTTTATATGACTATTATTTTGAAATGGGTAGTGGTTTTATAGATGGTTTAGAAGTTACGCTTGTAAATTTATCTGGAGGTACAGATGTAGTTGTGTTTTCTCATGATCTTCCTTCAGAGGGAAATACTGAACGTTCTGAAAATAGTGTAGTAGCTACAGTTGTAGCTGGTGAAACATATAAGCTTGAATTTGAATATAGTGCAGATAATGGTTCAGATGGAAATTGTTCTATTGACAATATAATAATTACGGATGCTGCTTCTGCAGGTACTATTCCTAGATTCTGTGAAATTAATAATACACCTGATGTATTATTATGCCGTGATTTTGATAGTGCATTCACAACAATAAGTGATAGTGGAGCAAATAGTTCAACTTGTTCAAACTATAATTGTTCTTATAATTACTTATCTCCGGATAATACTGAACGTTGGTCTAAAAGTACCACTGGAGCAAATGATGGAGTAGCTCGAGTATCTGATTTTGAATTTTCTTCTAATGGATATGAGGATCAAATGGAAGTGAATACAGGATTAAATGTTGGTGAATTTACTGCTAATGCAGATAATGTAAATATCGAATTTGATTATAGATACACTGTGGGATATTCTTCTACTCATTTCAAAGTTAAGTTTGTAAACTTAAGTGGAGGTGCAGATGTAGACGCATTCGTACTAGATGGTAGTAGTGGAACAGATGGTCAAACCTTAAGTGGAAACTATAATGGGAATCAAACGGGTCTAGTATCAGGTGATGTATATCGTGTTGTTATAGAATACGAACAAGATGATTGTTGTTGTTCATTCTGTGATGATCAAGATGCAAGAGCAGCTTTTGATAATCTTTTAATTACATCTAGTTGTGCAGCTCCTGAATTTACTGCTACAATTAATGATGATTGTGGTAACGGTCAATTCTTCATTGATGTAGACGTTACAGTAATTGGTACTGGAACTGGAGTAGATATTTCAAATGATGCAGGTGTAGCTACTACAACAAATGTAACTGCTACTGGTATAACTCAAATTGGACCATTCCCAGCGAATACAGATGTTATTGTAACTGTTGATGGTACTACATACGGTGGTTGTCCAGCAGCGATGACTTCTGGTACATTGAATGAAGCTTGTGCTTGTGCCATGAATCCAACAGCAACTGTAAATAGTGCTAATTTAGATTGTTCTACAATAACTTATGATATCCAAGTAACTGTAGATAGTGATGGATCAGGTGATGCTAATATGACAGACATTCTAATTGATGGAATGGTAGTGCAAGCAAATGCAACAGTAGGTCAAATGTATACTTTCAATGTAGCTGATGGTGCACATACCATTCTAGTAGAAGCAGAAGGTATTAGTTTTACAACATGTGAGAGTACTTATAGTACTGACTTGACTTGTAATGGTTCAGAAACTGCTGCTGATGCTCTAGACATTACTAATACTTGCTTGCCAGGTGATTTAAGTAGTGCAATTGATGAAAATGGAGTATTTGGTACTAATTATAATAGTTCAGTAGGAGATCCTTTTTGTAGTACATCGCCAGGTAATTTAGATATAAGATCATGTAGCAGTAGTGGTTCAGGTGTTAGGAAATCAGATTTCAAAGACATTTGGTATAGTATTTCCAACGCAGCTGGGTCTAATGATATTGAGATTGTATTATCTGGTATTGATCCATCCGAATCAAATTTGGCACTCATATTATATTCTGGTATGACGGAAGACGATCTTATCAATGGTGCTTGTTATGAAGAAAATAATGGTACTTATACTTATTCAGGTCTGACTTCATATTCGCAGATTTATGTTCGAGTTGTTGCTGTAGATTCAGATTGTGCAAACATAGTACCACCAGCTAATTTTATGATTTGTTCTAATTTACCCTTGCCAAATGATAATGATGATGGTATTTTAAATTATGAAGGTCCTGGTGTTCCTTATTCTGTTGTAAATGCAGGATTTAATATTGAAGGAAATGAAGTTTGTCAAAATATAGGTGGTGCAACAGCTACAACCTTTTCAGGAGGGAATCCTCAAATTCCAGCAACTTGTGGAGGATCACCAATAAATACTACAGGAGATGATCTTTGGTATTATGTAGAAGTACCAGATGGACAAGCTACTACAAGATTGACTTTAGATCTAACATTTACTGATGCAGGAACATTATATGCTATACTTTCTAATGGAGCAACTTCAAATCAAGAATGCATAACTTTAACGGGAACAGCAGGTCAAACGGTATCTCATACCTTTATGAAGGACATTTCTGAAGGAGATGATCCTGAACATTACTTCATTCGTATTTTAGAAGCAATAGGTAGTGAAGGAATTAACTTCTGTATTGAAGCTCAGTTAGCTTTAGAGAATGATGTATGTGATATTGCAAATCAAGTATCTCCAACAGATTTCATTCTTACCAATTCAGGTATTACAGCTGATTTTGCTTTCTCAACTGAATCTGGAGCTGGTGGACAAACAGGAAATGATCTTTGGTATGTATTTGATCCGAACATAGGCACAGATGCTTTTGGACATGTCACTTGGTCAACATCTGCTGATTTGGCAGTAAGTGGATTAAATTCAGGTGAAGAATTAACAATTCTACTTTACCGTAGATATGGTTATTCTGGTAATTGTGCCGATTATGCTGGAGATTTATTAAGTACTCAAACTATTACCAGTGATGGTACGCATACGATTGGATGTTTAGATGAACTTCATGGTGGATCAGGTACTGGAGATGGATATGTTATAAGAATTGTACAGACTGCTGGAACAGGTGATGCATCGGTAGGAGTACAAATTACGCCATCTGCAACAGCAGGTCCAATGAATAATTCTTGTGTTAATATATGGGATGGATCAGGTCCTGCAAATTTAGGAAGTACAATTCCGGATGATGCAGCTCATGGTTATAATGCATATTATATCTTAGATGGCGAAACAAGATCAGGCGACTTTACAGCAGCAACAGATTGTGATAATGAAATTACAAATGCTACTTGTAATGGAGTACCTAGAACAGAAGCTTTTGAAACAAATGATAAAGATCTTTGGTATATAATGACTGTACCACCTAATCAATGTGCTACTTTAGGTTTAACTCAATCTACTAATATCAATAATATGGATTTAACCTTTGAAAGTGGAAGTGCTTTTGAAGATGGATACCTTTATGTATATGAAGACTGTGGTGATGCTGATTTATTAGAATGTAGATCAGCTGGCTTAGATGGTGCTGGTGAAACTTGGACGGTTGCAGGTTTAGAACAAGGTAAGGATTACCTTATACGTGTAAAGCCAAATGATGCAACTACGCCATATAATTGGGATTTTGACTTAACTGTCAATAATGGTGTAGCACGTCCTTGTAACGATAGAAAAGCGGATGCTTGGGAATTACCTGTAAACGATTGTCCTGATTATCCATCATTAGAAACATATACAATGAGAGGAGCGGATGATGAGGAAGATTTTGGTACTTATGATGTATGGTTCAAATTCACTGCACCAAATCCTAGTAATGGAGGTCCTTATTTTAATCCTTATAAGAGTTGGGTTACTGTATTCTTTGAAGGAGTAAGTGCACATAGCTATAGATTGAGATTATATCAAGCAGGAGGAACCGCAATTGCAACAGGTGCCAGTGAGTATACAACTTCTGGAGCAGGAGATAGAACTTGGGGTAAATTTGGAAATTTAGAACCAGGTCAAGAATATGTAATTCGTTTACAAGCAACAGGAATAGCTGAAAATGTGATTAACTCTACAGAAGTAGAATATAAAATAGAAGTAAATGCAGAAGGAGATGTAACACCTCTTACTTGTGGAGCAAATACAAGTTGGGGAGAAGCAAGATTGTGTGGATCTTGTGGTGATGTACCGCTTCAGGGAACTCAAACAACTCAATCAACTTCACAAACTCTTTGTGAAGAATGGTATAAAGTAGATCTTCCACCTGGAACACCTGGTAACATGTTTTGGTTAGTTGAAGTAAGAGGTTTTGACCAAGTACTTGATTTTGAACTTCGCTCTCAATATATAACAGAAACTTCAGCTAATGTAGGAGGTGAAGATGATTACGATCATCCATGTACATCAAGATTTTTAGAACCATCAGCTGATTTCATATCTTCTACAACTGTAGATTATGAAGTAACTGCAGGCGGAACTTACAATTATGTTGGAGGTGAAGTAGGATCTAATAGTTGTGAAGATATTACAGGAACAGCACCTTATGGTGGTGGTTATAAGAAAATCTATAAAAATTTGAATGGAGGTACATCTTCGCCAATATTTACTAAGGATTATTATTACATCAGAGTTTTCATGGATGAAGATGACCCTCAATTTGGAGATTGTGAAGCTAATGGTGGTATAAATGTTTGTGAAGTTGTATTCAAAGGACCATATTTGACAGAAGCAGACGCAGCAGCAAATACAAATTTAGATGATAGATTTTGTACATTATTCGATTACTGTGATTTATCAAGTGATATTTACGAGCCTTCTTTTGCATTCTATGCTGATTCAGTTGATGTGAATGGAAATCCAGGAGCAGATGGCATTCCTGATGGAGATGCCGTTTGGTTAGGAAATACAATTGATGCTGAAAATGATAGTTGGGGAATGGGAAATGCTGTTTCTGATGATACATTTGGTGATGATGAAGATGGACTAGAGATTATTGTTGCTGCTCAAGCAGATCAACAATGTTTGATTCGTACAACTGGAAATGCTGTAAATGCAGGAGTTACAGTTTATAATAGTCTTTGGATAGATTGGGGTACAGGTGGTATTGCTGATGGAATTACAGATGATTTCTCTGTTCAAAGTGGAGTTACAGCTTCACCTGTTGATATGTTCCATACCTTTACAGTTCCTTCTGGGTATGTAAATGGTGATGAAGTATTTATGAGGCTTATGGCTTCTAAAACTGCAATGGCTGCTGGTGACTTTAATGCTCGAGTTGAAAATGGAGAAGTTGAAGGACATAAATTCACTCCTCCTTCTGGATTGATTTCTGGTATTGCCTTCCTTGATGCTACTTCTGATGGAGTCAGTACAGGAGATACAGGTATTGAGAATATTCTAGTTACGCTTACATATTGCGGACGAGATGGAATTTGTGGAAATGATGATGATGGAACAGTGACTACGTACACGAATGCTAGTGGAGCATATTCGTTTGACGGTGTGGCTGATGGAAACTTTACGGTTACTTTTGGTACGGACGATGGAACAACTACATACTCAGGTTTCACTAGCCAAGATGATGGAGCAGACAATATAGATAGTGATGTAAATAGTAATGGTGTAACCAATACGATTACTATTACTGGTGGTTCTGCTGTTACAAATGTAGATGCTGGATTATTGACTGGTAATTTATTATCAGGTACAGTATTCTTAGATAATTATGCAGATGGAACAGAAGGTAATCTGAATGGCGATGGTACTGGAACAGATGCTGGAATTAGAGATATTACAGTAACACTTTTAGACTGTGGATTAGATGGTATATGTGGTGGAGCTAATGCTGGAGATGATGGAGTATCTAAACAAACAACAACGGATGCTAATGGAGATTATATCTTTACTGATTTGGCAGATGGAAACTATCAAGTTCTGTTTGGAAATACAGATCCATCACAAACATATGATGCATTTTCTCCTCAAAATGTTGGAGGTGATTCTACAGTAGATAGTGATGCAAATCCTATTTCAGCTTTGACTTCTGTTTACACACTAAACAGTGGGACGAGATCTGCCACTAATGTGGATGCAGGTTTATTTGATTATATCACAGTCACAGGTGTATTGTATAATGAAATTTCATTTACGACTCCAGCAATGAATGAGACAGCTACAATAACAATCACTTTCTGTGATGATTTTGCTTGTTCAACTACATCTGATATTGATGTAAGTATTACTACAGATGGAGCAGGTAATTTCACAATTGATGAATCAAACCTGATTCTTCCTGGTGTTATTACCGCTATTAATTCGTCATATGGAAATCTGGAAGCAGCAAGTGTTATTAACGCAAATACCAATGCTCCATCAGGAACAGATATAGTCTTACAAAACTTTGCTTTACCTGTTGAATTAGTAGAGTTTAAAGGAACGGCATTGTCTCATTCTAATTTATTAGAATGGATTACAGCCACTGAAGAAAATGCAGAATGGTTTATCGTTGAACGTTCTTCGAATATGAATACTGATTTTAAAGAAATTGGGCGTGTAGGTGCAACAGGATTTTCAATTGAAGAAATCAACTATACATTTGAAGATAAAGATCCATTGCATTTAGGATATTATAGATTGTTGATTTTAGATTTAGATGGTTCAATTGATTATTCGAAAACAATTCTAATTAAGAGAAATTATAAAGGAATTTCATTCCAAAATATTTCTCCTGTACCTTCTAGAGGTAAAATTGAATTGAACTTTGGAATGCAAAATGGTAAACAAATAGAAATTATTATTTCTGATACCAATGGTAAAATGGTTGAAATGATCAGTATGGTTTCTGAAGAAGAAAATAGTATTCAATTCGATTTATCAACATATGCAGAAGGTGTTTACTTCGTTACGATTGTAAGTGATCTTGATCGAGTTACAGAGAAAATAATTATTGTTAGATAATTAAAGAATCAAACACAAAAACAAATGAATCATAAAGATGAATTTGTTTAGAATAGTTTTCAGCCCTCAATGGTGTAATGCCATTGGGGGTTTTTTATCTTATTTTTCATCGATAAAATCAATACTTACTTAGAAAGAATGATAAAACAATTTGCCAAGGATAAAGGAATATTGTAATTTGTATTCAAAATCAAATAAAATGGATGATAAATTGAAGAGTTTCCTAGATGGAGATGAGGAAAAGAAAAAAGATAATTTTCCTGAAAAAAAGGAAATAATCAAAGAAGAAGAAACGAACAAATACGATAAATTCTTTAGTGATGACGAAGAGAACTGGAAAGATAAGGCAAAAGATGCTTTAGGCGGTGCAGGTGAATTTATTGGTGATAGTCTAAAGGAAACGGGCGCTTTTTTAAATGAAAGTTTAAAAGAAACAGGACGATTTTTTAAAGAAGGATCAAAAGAAGCAAGTAAAATTGTTCAAGAAGATTTAATTCCAAAAGCAAAAGAAGCCAAGGAGAAACTAGATGAAAAAGTAGACGATTGGACAGAAAAGCTTAAAGATTATGCTGATGCTCCTATAGAAAAAACAGAAGGTTCTGGACTTGATGAAAGCTTAATGGATACACACGATGATTTTTTCAGTAAAATGGAAAATTTTGCGGATAAACTTGAAGGGAAGGTGGATGAAACCAAACAAAAAATTGGCGATTTAGAAATCTCTGAAAATAAAGACGCGGTTCAAAAGAAATTGGATGACGGTCGTAAAATATTTGGTTTTGAAGATTTAGATGGAGATGGAGATGAATTGATCGACGATGCCATTATAGACGAATAGAAAAATTAAATATCTGTTAAAAAAAGTCCCGTTTTGTTAATAAATGGGACTTTTTTGATTTTTCTCTGTCTTAAAGATGTATGGAGAAAGGTATGAATACAGAAATGAAAGGAGCTAAAGAAGATAATTCCATTCGTTATATCAAAAGGACCTTGAAGAAATTTTCTTCAAAGAAAAAGAAATTTAATACGATTAGAAAAGACAAAACGCAGTCTGATTATAGCCTCTCTATGGATTCCATGTCCAATTATAGATTTCTTTAAGTAAACTTTAAATCTTTATTAGTTGTTTCATATACCATCTTTGATGTACATTAGAGATAGAATCAAATTGATGTTATATGCGTTTTCTTCTTATTCTTTTATTTAGCTTTTCTTCTTTTTTATTATTCGCCCAAAGAGGACCTGTAGATGTTAATTGGGGTAAAGAATATAAAGAACCCCGCAATTCAATTCTTACTGAATTTATAGGCAAAGATGCAACTGGTTTTTATGCTTTACGCCAAGGAGTTGGTGAAGGATTATTATCAAAAGAAGGCTCTATTTTCATTGAACGTTACAATAAAAAAATGAATCTCATTATTAGTAATGAGGTAAAATTATCGTACAAAAATAAAGATCTTACTTACGAAGGAATTGAATTGGTAGGAGATGATCTACTCCTTTTTACTTCCTTCAAAAATCGTAAGAAAAAAATTCATTATATCTTTTCTCAAACCATAAGTAAAAAAAGTCTGAAACCTAGAGCAGATTTTCAGATACTTACTCAGATGCCAACAAAAAATCAGTTTATATCCAGTGCTTTTTCTCTTGAATTTTCAAGGGATAGTACAAAAATGTTGGTCTTTAGCCAATTACCGAATCAAAATAGGACACCAGAGAAATATCAAATCACTGTATTAAATCAGGAAATGGAAACACTTTGGGAAAAGAATATTCAATTACCTTATGATGCCGAGAAATTTAGTATTAATGAATATAGAGTAGATAATGAGGGGAATGTTTTTGTATTGGGAAAAGTCTATAAAGAAGGCACTAGAAATGTAAAAAGAGGGAAACCCAATTATCAATACACTTTACTTACCTATTCCAATAATGGTTCTTTAGCTCCAGAATATAAAATAGATTTAGAAGATAAATTTATTACCGATCTTACGTTTAGAATTCAAAAAAATGGAGATCCAGTTTGCGCAGGTTTTTATTCGGATAATAATTCTTATAGTGTAAGAGGAACATATTTTTTTAAGATAGATAAGAAAACAGGAGACGTTTATAATATTAATTTGAAAGAATTCAGTTTTGAATTCTTAACAGAATTAATGAATGAACGTAGAAAAAAACGAGCAGAAAAAATTGAAAAGCAAGGAGATGAAAGAAGACAAATTGAATTAAATCAATACAGTTTAGATCGATTAGTATTACGTACTGATGGAGGAGCCGTTTTAGTAGCCGAACAATATTATGTTACGACCCAAAATGATCGATTTAGAGATGCAAGAGGTTTTTGGCAATATCGTTCAACTATGACTTACCATTATAATAATATAATTGTGGTCAACATAAACCCTTCTGGTGAAATTGACTGGGCTTCACATGTACCTAAGAGACAAATTACAACAAGTGATGGCGGTTATTTTTCTTCTTATGCATTAGCAGTAACCAATAAAGCGATTTATATGGTTTTTAATGATAATGGGAAAAATTTTGATAAGGACAAAGAAAAACATAAAATCCATTCTTATAATGGATCACGATCTGTCGTTACTTTAGCCGAAGTTAAACCAAATGGAACCGTAACTAAATTTCCATTATTCAATAATAAAGAAGAAGGCATTATTACTAGACCCAAAGTTTGTAGACAAACGGATAGTGATGAGATTGTAATTTATGGGGAGAAAAACAGAAGATATAAATTTGCATCCGTGCTTTTTAATTAAAATTGAAGCACAAAATGTACTAAAAAGGATTCTTGTCACTCAAGAATCCTTTTTTTATGGGATAATATGGCTTTTTATCTTTATTTATTGATAGGCTTTTTTGTCATTCGAATATAACTCTATACCTTAGAAGCCACTAGAAACAAAACAATCTATTTTCATGAAGAATCTAATGATGAAAAAAACATTATTATCCTTATTTGCACTCTTGTTGCCATTTGTCATCTTTGCCCAAGATCAAGGGATTGATGAAAGAATCAATGACATTTTT
>JAHDFV010000130.1 GCA_020627985.1 Saprospiraceae bacterium | reverse complement strand
CGGTTATTTCTTCTTCATCAAATGCAGCTTGAAATTGATTCACATAAGAAGGGGAATCTTTTAATTCTAAAACCAATTCTGCTAAGTCTTGTCCCATTTCATCTTTATTTTGTATAGGAATAGGTACCAATTCCTCTAAGGAATTTGCTCGTCCATCCCAAAATAAAATATTTGTCCAAGCCAAATTAAATAACGGCATCGCATTTCGAGCTAGTGGTTTTCCAGTAATCCCAACACTTTGAACCAATGTATCAGCGAATGCAACATTTTGATGATGACAACTTGAGCAAGAAATAGAATTATCTCCAGATAGAATAGGATCAAAAAATAAACGTTCGCCCAAAGCTACTCCTTCTTCTGTCAAAGGATTATCAGAAGGGCAGGGTATATGATCAAAAAAAGAAGAAGATCCTTGTTCATTTTCTACAAACGAAAGCAATCCAATACCCAGTAATAGGCAAAAGAAAAACAATAATTTTTTGTCAAATATTGCAAACATTGATGAACTTTAATTTTAATATCTATGATTGGGTGATCATAATAGATTTCAATGTACAATAATGAGAATTGAGAAAAAAGAATTTAAAAAATATTAACTCGATCTTATCATATGCCATTTATCGAATTTCTCCTTGGACTAAACGAATTTTGTGGATTTAAATCCTAAATTTATGTTAATTACAAAGACAACAAACGAAATATAACCAGAAGATAATAAAGCACTTTTTCTGCTTTCATCCTCTATTATAATATAAGTTGGGTATTTTTTGGAACATGTAAAATTGATCCTATGGAAGAGTTAATAAAATTTGCTTTTGAACCAATTAATATAGTATATACAATATTCTTATTGTTGAGCATTATCTACATGTTAAGTGTAGTGGTTGGTGTTATGGATATTAGTACTATTGATTTTGACGTGGATATAGATGCGGATTTAGATATAGATACAGATGTTGATGTAGAAGGAAATATAGGAATATTTGCAGGAGCTTTGTCTTTCTTTAATATCGGGAAAATTCCTTTTATGATTATTTTTTCAATAGCTTCTTTATGCATGTGGGTCATTGCTATATTGTTAAATCATTATATTGGAGGAAGTATTCTATTTTCGATTTGTACCTTTTTACCTATTGTAATGGTAAGTTTAATTATAACTAAAATTGTTACTATGCCTTTGGTTCCCGTTTTTGAAAACATGAACGAAGGGGTAGAACCCATTAATTATGTAGGAGAAACGGGTGAATTATTATTATCAGCATCTAAAGAGAGTAAAGGTCAAGCAGAAATAAATATAGAAGGGGATGTTCACCGTATTATGGTGAAATTAGATGAGGATAATAAAGTAGATTCTTTGCCAAAAGGATCAAAAATTGTTGTAGTTGGAACAGATAAGTCCAAAGAGTTTTATTGGATAGAAAAGAATTCATTATAAATTAAAATAAATTTTTAACCCTATAAATTTTTTATAAACATGGCAGAGTATATCGGTTTTGTAATAGCAGGTTTTATCGTGTTATTTATCTTTTTTATGGTATCAGCAATGGTCAGATGGTACAAGAAAGTATCTCAAGGTATGGCAATGGTCCGGACAGGTAGTGGAGGTACTAAAGTGGAATATGACAAAGGAATGTTTGTTATACCTGTATTACACATGGTAGAAATGATGGACCTTTCAGTTAAGACAATCGAAATTGCTCGTTTAAAAGAAGATGGTTTAATATGTCAGGATAATATCCGTGCTGATATTAAAGTAGTATTCTTTTTACGAGTAAATAAAAATGGAGACGACATAAAAAATGTCGCTCAAACTATCGGTTGTAAAAGAGCATCAGATCCAGATACTTTAAGAACATTATTTGAAGCTAAATTTTCAGAAGCTTTAAAAACTGTAGGTAAGCAAATGGAATTTGAGCAATTGTATGATTCTAGAGATGAATTTAAGAAAAAGATTTTAGATTCTATTGGAAAAGATTTAAACGGATACATCTTAGATGATTGTGCTATTGATTACTTGGAGCAAACACCAATTGAGTATTTGAAAGATAACAACATCTTAGATGCAGAAGGAATCAAGAAAATTACAGAATTGACAGCGAATCAAAGGGTGAAAGCGAACTTCATTCGTAGAGAAGAAGAAAAGACTTTGAGAGAGCAAGATGTAGAAGCAAGAGAAGCTATTTTGGAGTATGATCGTCAATTAGCGGAGAAAGAAGAAAGGCAGAAAAGAGAGATCGCAAATATTCAAGCTCGTGAAGATGCAGAAATTCAAAAAGTAAACGAAGAAGAGCGTTTAAAAGGAGAATTAGTCCGTATCAAAACTCAGGAAGAGTTAGACATTGCAGAAGAAAATAAATTGCGACAAGTTTTAGTCGCAGCTAAGAACAAAGAAAGAACAGAAGCCGTAGAAAATGAGCGAGTTGAAAAAGATCGTTTATTGGAGCAAACGGAAAAAGAGAAAATTGTGGCTTTAGCTGAGATCGAAAAAACAAGAGCAGTTGAAGAAGAGAAGAAAAATATCCAGGATGTAATACGGGAAAGAATTGTAGTAGAAAAGAAAGTAGTCGAAGAAGAAGAGAAAATCAAGGATACCAGAGCCATTGCTGAGGCAGACAGAAAGAAAACCGTTTCTATCATTGCTGCAGAAGAAGCAGGTGAATCCGTAAAAATTGAAAAAGAGAAATTGGCAGAAGCGGAAAAATTATCAGCTGAAATTAATGCTCAAAAGATTTTAATTGATGCGGAAGCAGCAATGAAAGCTGCTGAAAAAGATGCAGAATCCAGAAAGATTATTGCAGAAGCGAAAGCGGCGGAAGAAGCGACCATTGGTTTATCTGAAGCTCAGGTGATTGAAGCGAAAGCAAAAGCCAGAGAATTAGAAGGATTAACGGAAGCAAAAGTGTTAGAGCAAAAAGCCATTGCAGAAGCTACGGGAATTGAGCATAAATCAGTTGCCATAGAAAAGCAAGGTTTAGCAGAAGCGAAAGTAATGGAGCAAAAAGCCATTGCAGAAGCCAGAGGCGTTGAAGAAAAAGCTTTAGCCATGAAAAAATTAGATGGTGTAGGAAAAGAGCATGAAGAATTTAAATTACGCTTAGCGAAAGATCAAGCAGTAGAATTAGCTGAAATTGATATTCAAAAAGCGATTGCAGAGGCGCAGGCTTTAGCTTTATCTGAAGCATTTAAATCTGCTAATATTGATATCGTTGGGGGAGAGGAAACTTTCATTAATAATATCATGAAAGCGGTAAATAATGGAAAAGCTGTTGATCGATTAATTGATAATAGTAAAACATTATCTGCTGTTAAATCTAATTTATTAGGTGGAGGTAATTTAGTAGATAAAGTGAAGGCATTGACTACTTCAGTTGGCTTCGGTACAGATGATATTAAAAATATCACGATGGCTGCTTTAATGGTGAAATTAAGAGACCAAGTTTCTGATTCAGAAAAAGGAACGGTCGCTGAATTAATGGACTTAGTAAAAACCGTTGGTATTGGTGATGTAAAAGCTTCTAATTTATTGAAGTAATTTTTTTCTCCTCCCTTTTTAGGGAGGAGATTATACCCTAATTTTAAAACAATTATTATGAGTGCAATCAGTGATATGGTTAGCAGAAATAAATCTAATTTATCTCAACTGCGAAAAAAAGGAATGTACAGTGGAGGTATTTTTTCTTCCTCAAAAAATTATCGAAAGATAAATATGGAAGAAGAAATTCTGTTGTCAGAAAAAGAAATATTGGATTTAGAATTAAATGCTAAAAAAAGTTTAATTAGTTTAAAACGATTTAATCGAATAATTAATATTGTTGCATTTATGACAATTCTATTTGTTTCTGTTTTCTTATTTCTTCAATTTATTTCTTAAACTATGAATAGCAAATATTTTGAAATAAAAGTTCTACCTGAAAATGCATTTTCGTTCGAAGAAGAATTAATTAAAAAGAAAATATTTTTTCATACGAATAAAGAAAAACAAGCACTTATAGATGATGGAATTAAATATTACATTTTCAATAAAGATGCAGTAGAAAACATTATTCTGAAATATGCAGTTGTATTTAATCATACTTCAAGAAATGTTTTAGAAATATTTAATGATAAAAAATCGTCTAATATTAATTCTATTGCAAAATATGCTTTAGTAATAGCTTTCATTTTTATATTAATTCTTTTTTTACTAGCATTTATTCCGCCATGTCAGGTGTTTGATCACCTGACAGAACCAGCAATATATTAACCAATAATTGAAATAAAAGATGTTCACAAGATATTTTGATATATATTTCACAACAGCAACAATAAAGGATTGGTATCCCTTGCTTGAAAATGAAATGTATAAAAAATATATCATTGATAGCTTATCATTTTTAGTAAAAGAAGAAAGTGTAATAGTATATGCTTTTGTTATTATGCCAAATCATATTCATTTAATTTGGCAATTAAGGAATGATGCTGAATTAAGTAAAATTCAACAACGGTTTTTTAAATTTACAGCACAACAAATGAAATTACATCTATTAAAAAATGAAATAGACATACTTGAAAATTTTAAGTCATATAGGAAAGATAGAAAATATCAATTTTGGAAAGATAGACCTTTGTCCGTAGAGTTGACTAATGATAAAATCGTAGAACAGAAAATGAATTATTTACACAATAATCCAATACAAAAAAAATGGTCTTTAGTTGAAAGACCAGAAGATTATAAATATTCTTCATTTGATTTTTATTTGAATGGAGGAAGTAAATATAATTTTTTAACTAATTTTTATTTAGCTTGAATATAGTGCTGCTATTTGTGTCAGGTGATCAAACACCTGACACGGGTAGTAGGTTGAGTTTAAATAAAGGTTTTAATAAATCTATTATTCTTAATAGAATTTTAAAAGACAAATGAATACTAGTGAATTTTACGAAATAACATTGCTACCAGATATTGCTTTTTTATTTGAAAAAGCATTCAAAACGATACTGCCATGTCAGGTGTTTGATCACCTGACAGAACCAGTAATATATTAAAATAACAACCCAAAAGAAAAAACTATAAAAGACCAGAATATATGCCAGATACGAATCAACTAGAAACAGGGACTTACGAAATAATTAGAAATCGTTTATTAAATCAAACCAATGATTTAAATACTCGTTTGGCGCAATTAAATGAAGAGCGAAAAAAAGTATTCGGAGCATTAGAAACGAAATTAATAGCGAACGATAGAATTAATACTAAAAATTATTGCGAAGCTAGAGATATTTTAGCCTTAGGTGATACCTGTTTGTTTGGATATAATGTTCATGTAGGTTTACGATCTGGAATAAAATTAGACGATGTTTTTGCTGCTTATCAATTTAATGGAGGTTCTTTTGTTGAAGCAGATTTAAATTTATTAAACAACGAAAAATTCGAAACGGATTTTAATAATTTATACCGTTATTATAAAAATGCTTTCTTTTCTAAATTTATTCGATTGGGAGCATATTTATATATGGTCTTTCAAGTCTCTGAAAATGAAAAAGATATTAAATCGTTTAAATGGTTGGTTAAAGGTAATAATATTACTTATGTAGATAATAGATCGGATCATGAAGTTCAGTTTCCAGACCAATATGAATTTAAGTGGGAGCGTGTTTCAAGAGAGCAACAACGATCAGGAAGGCATCCCCATGTTTCTATTTTAGATCGAGTTTTTGTTGAAACAGTAGGTGGAGATTTAACAATAAAAATTGAAGATAATACAGATGACGGTTTAGGTATTTATAGGGAAGATGTAGAATATCCCGATCAAACTTTAGATGATGCAGAATTTTTATTCGCAGAAATCGGAAATTTAATTGTATTAAAAATAAGACCTTATCAAGAAGAATTTAGATACTTCGTTTTTAATGAAAAATTAAATGAAGTTAAACGAGTTAATGCCTTAGAAGATTCAGGAGTATTATTGCCAGATAGTCATGGTTTAATATTTGCCAATGGATATTATTTGCAAACGGGTGAATTTAAAATATTCGATAATAAAATTTCGGATAAAACATTTGAGCGAAGAATTGCTTCTCCAAATGGTGAAGATTATTTATATGTTTTTTATAATCAGAAAAGAGGAACCTATGTCTTGTTGATGTATAATATTATTCAACAACAAGTAGCCACTCCTATTATTTGTCACGGCTACACTATTTTTCCGAATGGCGAATTATCTTATTTTAAAGCGGAAGAAGATCCGACCAAACATCATGTAGTTCAAATTTGGCAAACACCATTTACAACAGGCGAGCAAATTAAATCAGAGCATACGGATAATTATTTATTTAAAGTCGGAAATAAAGATATTGTAAAAGCAATGTCTGAATGCAGAGAGATTATTAAATTAACCCAAAAAGAAGATTCTTATTCGAATTTATATGCTGATGTAGTAAAGAAATGTACGGATGTTGTAGATGCTTATTATTGGATAAATACCAAGGAAGCATTTGAATTAAATGACCCTATTTTACAAATTAAAAATACAGCGAATTCTGCGATTGATGAATTTGAAAAGAAAATTCGAATTCAGAAAAATACCAAAGAAGAAATTGAAAAAATTAAATTAAGATCAACGGAAATATTTAAAAAAGTTGATCGAGATGCCTTTGAAAATATAGATGCTTTTGTAGAAGTATTAACCGATTTAAGACGCTTAAGAGGTGAAGTGATTTCTTTAAAAGAATTGCGTTATACCAATGTAGATGTAATTGAAAATTTAGAAGAAAAAACATCTACGAGTTATGAAACTTTATCTGAACAATGTGTTCAGTTTTTATTAAAAGAAGAAGCATTAATTCCATATCAAAATAGAATAAAAGAAAAGGAAAAAGAAGTTGATGGAATTACGACAAATAAACAAGGTGAAAAATTAGAAGAAGAAGTTCAACAAATCGGAACTGATTTAGAAATGTTGATCGAAATTGTCAGTAATTTAAAAATTGATGATGCTACATTAACGACTCGAATTATTGATAATATTTCGAGTATGTATGGCGGATTAAATCAAACTAAAGCTGCTGTAAAAAGAAAGCGGAAAGATTTAATGGGAACAGAAGCTGTTGCCGAATTTAATGCACAAATTAAATTATTAGATCAAGGAATTATTAATTATATGGATGTCTCTGATACACCGACAAAGTGTGATGAGTATTTAACTAAATTAATGGTTCAGCTAGAAGAATTAGAAGGGAAGTTTGTTGAGTTTGATGAATTTATAGAATTGTTAGGTGAAAAAAGAGAAGAAGTTTTTAATGCCTTTGAAGCTAAGAAAAAATCATTAACTGAAGCAAGAAATAATCGAACGACTTCCTTGCAACGTGCAGCAGAACGAATTTTAGATGGAATTCAAAATCGGGTAAAACCATTAAAAGAAGTATCAGAAATAAATGGATTTTTTGCCTCAGATTTAATGATTGATAAAGTTCGAGATATTGTTGAGCAATTAATTGAATTAGAAGATAGTAATAAAGCTGATGCTGTACGAACAAGGTTAAAAACATTAAAGGAAGAAACGATTCGTCAATTAAGAGATAAAAAAGAATTATTTGTTGATGGCGAAAATGTAATTCGAATGGGGAAACATGCTTTTAGTGTGAATGTTCAACCCATGGAATTAACAACCGTTTTACAGGAAGGTAAAATGTTTTTCCATTTAACAGGTACTGATTTCTACGAAGAGATTAAAGAAGACGAATTCGAGCAAACAAAAAATGTTTGGGAACAAAAGTGGATTTCGGAAAATAAAGAAATATTCCGTTCAGAATATTTAGCCTATTCTATTTTCAATACTTGGGATAAAGCAGAGTTAATTGCGCAAAAAGATATAAAAACAATAGTTCAAAAAGAAGCGCAAAAAAGATATGCCGAAGGATATGTAAAAGGTATTCATGATGAGGATGCTACACTTATCTTGAAAAGTATTTTGCATTTGTATGAACATATTGATTTGTTGCGCTTTACGCCAGACGTAAGAGCAGGGGCTAAATTAATTTGGAATCGTTTATTGGATAAAAATAAAAAGGAATTATATCAAAAACAATTTCAATCGGCGAAAACGATTATGCAGGTTTTTCCTGAAACAAAAGAATTTAATTATGTCATCAAAAAGTTAATTGAAGATATACAAGAAATAGAAATTCCAGTTTCTGTAAATAGTAATGATGTTACTAATTATTTATTTCAAGAATTAAGCTCTAATTCTTCTTTTGTGATTTCAAAAGAAGCTGAAGAGTTATGGACGGAATTTAAGAAATATATTCAACAACGAAAATCAGTAACGGTTTATGATGGATCTGTTCAAGAATTAGAAGGTAAAACTATTGCACAATTTCAATTAATTAGAAAATGGGTGCAAGCATTTATAGATACATTGAAAATTGATCACTATCAAGCTTTTTTAAATGAAACAACTACATTATTATTAATAGAAGATTATAATAAAAAGAGAGTCATTAAAACGAAAACTTCGATTGAATTAAATGGTTTACATAGCGAACATTCCATAATTGATAATGGAAACTATACTTTGAATTATAATGACTTTATGTCTAAGATGCAAGAATACGATCAAAATGTAGTTCCTCAGTTTTTATCTTTTTCTTCTTTGAAAAAAGAATTAACCGAAACGTATAAAAAGAAATTACGATTAGAAGAATTTAAACCTAAAGTATTAAGTTCATTTGTACGAAATAAATTAATTGATAAAGTATACTTGCCCATTTTTGGTGATAATTTAGCGAAGCAAATTGGAACAGCAGGAGAAAATACTAGAACCGATAGAATGGGAATGTTATTATTAATTTCTCCTCCTGGTTATGGTAAAACTACATTGATGGAATATATTGCTAATCGCTTAGGTTTAATTTTTATGAAAATTAATGGACCAGCAATCGGACATCATGTGATTTCTTTAGATCCAAATGATGCACCAAATATGGCAGCAAAGCAAGAATTAAATAAATTAAATCTTGCTTTGGAAATGGGCGATAATATTATGTTGTATTTAGATGATATTCAACATTGTCATCCTGAGTTTTTACAAAAATTTATTAGCCTTTGTGATGGACAACGTAAAATTGAAGGCGTTTATAATGGAGAATCTAAAACCTATGATTTAAGAGGGAAAAAAGTTTGTGTAGTCATGGCTGGAAATCCATATACTGAAAGTGGTGATAAATTTCAGATACCAGATATGTTAGCCAACAGAGCTGATATTTATAATTTAGGAGATATTATTGGAGATACGGCTGATGTATTTAGTATGAGTTATATAGAAAATTCATTGACTTCGAATTCTTCTTTACAACGCTTATCCAATAAATCAATGAAGGATGTATATACCATGATTCAAATGGCTGAAAATGGAAATAAAGAAGGCTTGGAATTTGAGGCGAATCATTCTCCTGAAGAATTAAATGAGTATGTGGCGGTATTGAAAAAAATGATTCGAATTCGTGATGTAATTTTAAAAGTAAATTTAGAATATATTCGCTCTGCTGCCATGTCGGATGATTTTAGAACAGAGCCTGCTTTTAAAATGCAAGGTTCATATCGGAACATGAATAAATTAGCAGAAAAAATTGTTCCTGTAATGAATGATTCTGAATTAGAAACATTAATTCTTTCTCATTATGAAGGTGAAAGTCAAACATTAACCAATGGTGCAGAATCTAATTTTTTAAAATTAAAAGAATTAATGGGGCAATTGTCTGAAGAAGAAAAAGAAAGATGGGAAGAAATAAAAAAGACTTTTAATAAAAATAAAATCTTTAATCAATTGGATGGAAATAATCCAATGTCTCAGGTGATCGCACAGTTAAATAAATTTGTGGATGGTTTAGATGGAATTCGAGATGTGTTAGATAAAAAATAAATATATCTTTGTTAAAAATTTAAAATGATGTACAATTATAAAACCGTTAAAATTGCATTGAAGAAAAGTGTTTTCTCTTCAGAATTTATCAAAGGAGAAGATATTGATGTACATATTAAAAAATATGCAAAAATAGGTTGGGAATTGTTTTCAACATCAGTTGTGAATTCAAGTAGCTCGTCTAAAGCAATGTATTTGTTTTTTAGGAAAGACACTATCTCACAAAGTGTGTAAGTTAAAAAACCTTGGGTTGGACTTATCT
>JAHDFV010000129.1 GCA_020627985.1 Saprospiraceae bacterium | reverse complement strand
TTTTATTGTATTTAGCATTACCACATTCAAAACAAATGGCAAAAGTTTCTATTAGATTTCCTTTTTGATCTGTAATAATAATGCCGTGTCTTGGCAAGAAACATTTTGCTCTTTCATCAGGTATAAGATCTCTTTTATCACCGATTAGAATCGCGTTAATTTCATTTTTTTGCTTCTGATTCAAACATATTTTAGATTCCCAATTGATAGAAGGATGATATTTACCTTTTTTATTAATTAAATAATCAAAACGTTCAGAAATGGGAATATATTTTTCAGTATTCTCTTTTAAAAGATTCGGGTAAATTTCTGTAATTGCTTTTTCATAATTTTCTTGTTGCTTCTTGACTTCTTCTGGCTTAGAATCGGGAGAGGGCATAGGAGGGGCAGGTATTGGGTTGAATCCTCCTTGATATTCATACAGACATACTTGTTTATTTTGAAAAGCAATTTCATAACTAGAATTGCATCCAAAACCCAATAAGATTAAAATACAAAAGAAAAAATAAATGAAATTTCTCATGGTCTGGTGGATTATATTCAAAAATAGTTGTTACGCCTTATTTTCGGATTGATCCAAATTCTTGGTTAAATTTTTTATAACATCAAACTCACTTAAAAAATTCTTGGCAATAATTCGGAAGACGGTATAAAAAGGAATCGCAATAACCATACCTATAACGCCACCTAATTTAGCGCCTACAAGGACAATAATGAAGATTTCTAATGGATGAGCATGTACTCGATTTGAAAAGATAAAGGGTTGTAAAATGAAATTATCAACCATTTGCATTACGGCAAAAACGATGGCTACTTTTCCGAGTAAAGGGAGCATTTGAGAATAAAATTCAAGATCTAAACTTGAAGTTATCGTCAGGAAAATGCCAATAGATCCTCCTATAATAGGACCAATATAAGGGACTACATTAAATAAGGCAGCTAGAAAAGCAATCAATAGGGCATTGGGTACTCCTAAAATTGATAATCCAATAAATAGTCCTAATGTAATGATGAACACTTGAATAATGATTCCACTAAAATATCGAGTAAGCATTTTTGAAGAATCTGTTACTACATGCGATATTTTGTCATTGGCTGTACTTGGAGTTAGGTTTTGTAAAGTACGAGTAAAGAGTTGAGATTCTTTTAAAAAGAAAAAAGTGATAAAAGTAATCGAAAAAACACCAATGATCGCATTACCTGCTAGTCCGACAATAGATCCTAGCCAGGTGGTAATAACAGCAGGGTTAAAATAATTTTTTAAGGTATCTTCTACTTGTTCTGTAGGGGTACGATCACCAATTTTTAAATGATAATCTTCTGCTAATTGATTGATTTGATTTAAAGGTTCTTCTAATGCTTTTGCGATGGCTTGGTAATCTACAGCTGCAATATTTTGAGCTTGTTTTGCAAATAAAGGAACAAAAATAGAAATGAATAAAGCGACACCAACAAAAAAACCTAAAATGGTTAAAATGGCACTAAAAGTGGGACCAAATTGAAATTTACCAATCTTTACTTTTCGTAGAAAATCATTGACAGGTTTTCCTGTCATTGAAAAGACCCAGGCTAATAAAACAAAAGTTACAATATCACTGAAATACCATAAAATAACAAGGAAAACCAGTAGCCCTAAGAGCATTAAAACATATCGATTGATGACCAATCCAAATATATACTGTTGGTTTTCCTTGTTATTAGGCATACATTAAAGAATTAGGAAACTTCTTCAAGTTTCGCGGCTGCTTCTTTTATTCCAGCTTTAGCAGCTTTCTTTAAATCACTTTTAAAATCAGGTAAACCTGCTTTATGACGTGCTAGACCTCTTCTATATAATAACTCTTCTTTAATCGGGGCACCTTTACCTTCTTCAATTTCTAAAGAGCTATCAAAAAGATCAATAGCTTCTTTGTATTTGCCAACTTCATAAAGGCAAATACCTTGATTGAATAAAGATTTTTTTCGATACTTGAAATTTGGATTATCTTCAGTATACTTTCTTGAATTGAAGAATTTTAATTCTTTTTCAGCATCAATAAAATTTTCAATTTCCATTAAACATTCCCCTTTTCTTCTTCTAGATTTCCAATGAATAGGTTGTAAAGGAATTGATCGTTTGATTGAGGTATCAAAATCATTAGCAGCGTCTTCATAATTTTCTTGAATCTTATGAACGACAGCTCTGCCATAATATGGGTCAGGTGATCCTGCATAAATATTGATACTCTTGGTATAATCACGAATGGCTTCGTGATATTTTTTCATCATTGTATTTACAAATGCCCTTCTTTCGTAAGCTTGAGCATGATTTTCATATTTTTGTATCGCATTATCTAGAGCAACGATGGCTTCTTCTCTTTTTCCCTCACTAACAGATAATTTTTTCCCTTTAGTGTATTGGCTAATTACTGCTCGATCGCCACATGGTTCAACTAGATGGTATTCAATAACCTTACGGTCTTCTATCATCCACATTTCCAATTGACCTAACAAGGCAAATTCTGCCATGTATTCCAATATCTTATGATTGGCATGAAAATTTTTCTTTGTTCCTCGCAGTACAAAACTACGCGGGAAACAAAGACAAAATTGATCCATGTCAAATAATTCTTCTTCTTCAAATTGTACATCCTTTTTGTAATGATTGGTTATTTTCCATTCATACATATTAAGGACGTTATCAAAACTTCTTTTATTTCCAAAGTCCAAACGACCTTTGAAAATGAATTTTAATTCTTCCATATTATCTCTCGATTAAATACCAGCCTTAGTGTGTTATATGTTTTTCCCCTTAGAAAAGTTCTCTAAGATCAATTTTTTTTATGAATTAGCGTAATTTTTGTCCATAAATTTGACTTTTTGATTGATTTTATGTGACTTATATGAAAAAAGCCATTTCAAAAATTTGAAATGGCTTCTAAAAAAAGTTTTCGTTTTATTATGAATAAAAGTAATACAGATTACTTTCTAGCCATAATTTGGAGTTACAAGTATTTATTTTTTTACTTTCTTTTTAATCACTCTTTTCTTAACAGTTTGAGAAAGAATATATGATGGACCTCCAATAATTTTGAATTCTGTCCGTCTATTCATTTGACGTCCTTCAGGATTATCTGACCCATCAGCATTTTTATTTTCTGCAATTGGCATCGATTCACCATATCCAACAGCTTTGATTCTTTCAGAAGATACTCCTTTGTTTAATAACCAAGACTTAGCTGCTTCAGCTCTCTTTTGAGAAAGCGTTTGATTGTAGGTTTCATTACCTTTTGAATCAGTATGAGAAGATAATTCAATCACTAAATCAGGATAAGAATTTAAATAACTTAAAACCATACTTAAATCTGATTCTGCATCTGTACGAATGAATGATTTATCATAATCATAAAGGATGTTGTTTAACCTCATTGGTGTTTGAGAGCGAATGGTATCATAAACTATTTCTTCTACTTCTACATACTCAGGTACAACGGGTATTGGAGTAAGCGTTAATTTTTTTGTAATAGTTTGACTTTCACCCAATCCAACAGTATTAAATTCAACAGAAGCAGGATTGTATCCATCTTTTGTAGCAATGATTTTATAAGCCATTTCTCTAGCTAAATCAAATTTGAATTTATTTCCTCCTTTATTGGTATCAGATTCCGTTTTTCCTTCTTTACCATTCAACATTTCAACTAACTGAAGTGTAACCCCTTTTAGTTTTTTGCCTTTTGCATCTTGGAATGTTAGTGCTTCTAAGTCTAGAATTACTTCTTTAATAGAAACGGTGTAAATATCATCACAACAAGTTTTACTCTTCAAAGAACGACTACTGGGTCTATTGGAAACTACAAGACCTTCATAACCACTTTCATCTAATGAGAAATAAATATCATCATATGAAGTATTAATACCTTTGCCCATGTTTTCAGGAGCGTTCCAGCTTCCATCCCAAGTAGAAACAAAAACATCCGCACCTCCAATAGTTGGATGTCCAGTAGAACTGAAGTATAATTTCCCATCTCTATAATAAGGAGTACTTTCATCTCCTCCAGTATTGATTTTATCTCCTAAATTAGTTGGAGAACTTACTCCGTTTCCATCAATTTTAGCGTAATAAATATCTGTTCCTCCATTTCCACCTACTTTATCAGATGTAAAGAAGATCACTTCATCTCCAAACATTTTACCAACTGCTGGATGCTTAACGATATAATCACCTAATCCTTCTACAGGAGTAGCAGCGCCCCATTCTCCATTAGAGATTTGAGCCATATAAAGAGTACTACTTGTAATTTGATTTGAAGAGAATTCTGTTCTAGTAAAATAAATACGTTCGCCATCAGGAGCTACACTTACATTACCTGTATGTGCACCTGGCTTATTGATTGATTGCTCTATCGGTGATCCTTTAGAGAAACCATTTTTCTTTCTTTTTGCTTTATAAATTTTAGCAAAGTAATCTTTAGCTGAACCATCTAAGACAATAACTTCTTCAGCGACCATTGCACCATAAAATAAATCATCTCCTACATAGATCGGAGAGAAGTCAGTATATGGTGAATTGATATTGTCACCAGCATCTTTAACGGTAATATCTTCAGATTCTGATAAAGATTTTGATAACTGGATTCCTTCAATTTCTTTGGTCGCTAATTTTTTCAAACCATTGTCAGAGGAATTCATTCCGAATTGTTCGAACTCTTCTTGAGCTAAATCTAGCTCTCCATTCATTTTAAGGATACGAGCATAATGGAAACGAGCAGCAGGGAATTTACCTGTTTTATCTTTTTTTACAACTTTACCAAACCATTTTTGAGCCGCTTTTAAGTCTCTAAGTTTGAATTGTAGATCTGCAATTTTTTGGATCACATTCAGATCAGAAGGATCATCTTCTAATACTTTATTGTACCAGTCTAATGCATTATAATAATCACCAAAAGACATTTGTTCTTCAGCGATCTTTAATTTCTGGCTCGTCTTTAAATCTCTAAGTGGTTGTGCATTCATAAAAAGAACAACTCCTAGGAAAAGGGCGATAAAGGCAGACAGTTTCTTCATCCTAATAGATTGATTTAGTGTTTTGATAAACAAATTTTCTTTAAGGTCGATTAGAATCGTGGACAGAAAATTACAGGTTTTACAACAGGAGTCTTACGAATCTTAGCAATATATGAAGCAGCAATTTCAAAACCACCTCTGTTTGCATTAGCTGTTGATTTTTCTGATACTGTAAAATCATAAGCAGCACCGATTCTCAAACCTTTATAGTCAAATCCAACTAAAGCTTGAGCTGCATCTCTTAAACGGTAACCTGCACCAAAACGGAACGTTACATCTTTTTCTGCATTGAAATGATGTCCAGCCATTGCTTGTACCACTAATTCATCTGCACTTGTAATTCTTTGGTATAAGAATGTTGGTGACAATGTCCATTTAGGAGACATATCTACATTGAATTCACCATGACCCACAATTCTTCTGGGTAATTGAGTATCCTCAGAAGTATTTTGAGTAGCAGGAGTGAATGTAGAATAATTAGGTTGTGCAATATGGTGTAAAGCAAAACCTAAATTAAAGTTCATTGCTTTGTTTAAAGAAGCACGTAAGTTCAAACCTAAATTGAAATCTCCGTAAGTGATATTATCATCAGTTACATTATTCAAATCTGCACTGGTTCCTCCACCTGCTAAGATTTCATCTTCAAAGCGAGCATCAGTTTTATCAACTCTCTTTTGGATAATTCCTCCTTCTCCACCAATGGATAAAACTGTATTGCCTTTAGAACCCAATGCCATATGGTAGGATATACCTCCCATGATAATGGTATTCGTTAAAGCAACTGTTCCCGCTTTATCATTTACAAGTACAGCACCAATACCGACCCAATCATTCTTACCGAAGCCTCTAAATACTGGAGCATCGATATAAACTGATGGTGTCACATATTGATTTTCAATTAAATTTCTTCCTTGATCTCTATAAAGTCCTCCAACACGGAAGGTACCTTCAAAGTTTCCAATTAAACTTGGATTAAGAGACAGTGGGGCAAGATTATACTGTGTATAATGTACATCTTGTGCGTAAATACTACCTGAAATTAATAAGGTAGCAACGAGTGTTAGAATTGCTCTGATACTGAACATATGTATAGCATGTTTTGATGCATCAAAAATAATGATTAATTGTTGCTTTTATGAATTATTATTTGTTGGGTATTCAGCTTAGGTTAAAATACTTGGCTAAATTAAGCTTTTGATTATAATATACAAGAGAATTTGGATGCTTTTATCCATTTTGATCATTTTTAATATGTTTTAGTATGTTATCTACCTGAATATCATTGATACAATTGAAATGTTTTTTAGGGCATTTTGATTTTCCGAGTTTTGAGCACGGTCTACAATTTAGGTTTTTATTTTCCAAAATTATAGAATCACTTGAAGAATTATTTGGGAAAAAAGGGCTCATCCCAAATTCAGGAATAGTGTTTCCCCATATTGAAATAATATCTTTATCTAATGCTGCTGCAATGTGCATCATTCCAGTATCTGGCGTAATTACTTTTTCAGATTGTTGGATTAAGTAAGCTGAACCTTCAATGCTTAGATCACCAGCAGTATTGAAGGTTTTCTCTGGTTTTAGTTGCTGTAATTTTAGTCCAAGTTCTTTTTCATCTGGACCTCCAATAATGATGATATTTGTGTTGGATCTTAAAATAAATTCTTTTAATAAAGTAAAAGAAGGTCTTTTAGTATTATAGGTCGCTCCAATGACTAGGGTAATATAGGTTTGATCAATATTGAAATCAGGGTGTAACTTTTTAAGGATGATTGTTTTAGTTGTTGGAGGGATAAAAAAATCTAATCCTTTGCCATCATATTTCACACCTAGAGGAGAAACGGCTTCTAAATATCTATTTACAATATGTTTATTAGGTAAACGATTGATTTTTAGATTGACCATTAACCATTTCTCTATGTTTATTTTATTAAAATCATAGGCTTGACTTTTTAATTTTCGCCTTAGAGCGATAGAACGGTAATTCTTATGTAAATCAATGATATAATCAAATCCTATTTTTTTTAAGGAAGGTATTACTTCTTGAATGTTTTTATTGATATACCATTTTTGGTCTATATATGGATTTTGTGCTATTACGGATTCATATTTCTTCTTGGTTATGAAATGTAATTCTACATCTAATTGTGTTTTTACACAACGGATTACGGGAGTCGTCAAAACGATATCACCAATAGAACTAAACCTTATGATCAGAATTTTCATATCTAAATGCTAATATAGTATTTCCTAAGTTCTTTGGTTTAACAAATCCCTATAGCTACTTTTGTAAACCAAAAATTATAAAAGAAAGACATGGCTCAATTCACGGATGAAGAAATTGCAGAGCGGTTAGAATCCAATAAAAGGATTTACTACGAGCATTTTGACACGGAGTATTGCGAAGCCTTAATATCTAATGCATTACATATTATTATTGATATTTTTTTTAGAGCTGAAAAAATTGGCTTTAATGAAGATTTAGATCGTAATAATCCTGATGCTCCTTTAATTGTAATCAGTAATCATTCTGGAATGTCATTCCCTTGGGATGGAATAATATTTTTAGCCCAAACATTACGAGAAAAGAATTATAAAATGGATACGGTGCCTCGTCCAATAGTAGCGCCCATTTTATCTAAGACTCGATTGATGAATCCATTTATGATTCCACATTTTTGGAAAAAATGTGGTGGAGTTGATGCGACCTATTTGAATTTTGAAACTATGATGCATTATCCTTCTGCGAATGTGATGGTATTTCCTGAAGGTGTTCAAGGGATTGGGAAAGGTTTCGATCAGAAATATCAAATGACACGTTTTTCTACTTCATTTATTCGAATGGCATTGAAATATAAAACAGATGTTGCACCATTTGTCACTATTAATGGAGAATATTTGAACCCTTATACTTATACCTTTAATTGGATCGATAAAATTGTTCAGAAAATAAAGATTCCTTTTTTACCTGTAGGTGTTTTAACACCTTTCTTATTATTACTCCCTTGGATTTTTTATTTTTCTTTTCCTGCTAAATTAACTTACGTTAAATGTAGAAGAATTCGTCCTTCAGATTTAACGAATAAAAATTATGAAGATTTAAGCAAAGAAGAAATTGAAGAAATTACACAGAAAGTTCAAAAGTCAATGCAAGAAGATATGGATAGGCATGTGGATACCTATGGAAAATATCCTTATGATAGAAAATCTTTTTATAAAAAGGTAAAAGAGAATTTTAAATATTTTCCATTTATTTTTCCAATTGCTTGGCCTTTACTTTTTGAAGAATTTGAACGGCAATGGAAAAGGAAAAAAGAAAAGGGAATTCCTATTGAATTAAAATTTGGTTTTTTTGCTCCTTTTCTTTTTTTAATTAAAAACCCAATTACGATTTGTTATTATATTCCAATTATCGGATGGATTCCATTGTTAATTAGAGGATATAATAAAAAGACAATTAAATAAATAAATCATGCTTTTAGGACTAGGAAATATCGTCCGTTTTATTCATACGGGGACAGAAGGGAAAATAGTAGACCGTACATCTGATGGAATGTTTATCGTCGCATTAGAAGGGGGGATAGAAATTCCTGCTTTTCCAGATCATTTAGAGCGAGTGGATAAAAACTTAGATGCATCATCTGTGAAAGGAAAAGTAGTGCCAGGGAAAAGTCAGAAAAAACCTGAAGAAATTCCTTTACCGAAAAGACAATATGAATTATTAAAGGATGAAGGAATCTTGATGGCATTCGTCCCATTTAAGAAATCGGATGGTACAACACAACGATATTCAGTTTATTTAATTAATGCTACGTTATATCAAGCTACATTTGATTGGGGATTTATTTTAAAAGGAAATTCTTTAAAGAAATTGAATGGAATGGTTGACTCCTCTGGGGTTACATTGTTGATGGAAATGCAATCTGATTATTTAAGTGATAATCCTACTATTGTTTTAAAGACAAGACAAATTAGTACTAGGGGTATGACGGATTGGATAAAAAAAGAATTTAAATTAAAACCCAAGCAATTTTTTCAAAAATCTAGAATGGCTCCTTTACTAGATCGACAAGCTTTTGTTTATAAACTAGTAGAGCCTTATGAAATCAAAGAGAAAACTGAATCTTTAGAAGCGTATACTCAGAAAAATAAAAAAACTAAAAGTATAGATCGTAATAAAGATTTATATCGGAATTGGACAGGTACTGATGTAAAAGAATTTGCTCAATTCCCCTTAGAAAAAGATTTACATATTGAGCAATTAGTTGAAGATTATTCTAAAATGAATAATAGTGAAATTATTCAAAAACAAATACAAGTATTTAATACATATTTGTCTGAGGCCATTAAATTAGGTGTTTCTAAAGTATTCGTGATTCATGGTATTGGAAAAGGGAAATTGAAAAATGAAATCGCTACTATTTTATTTCGTACTCCCGAAGTAAAAACATTTAAAAATGAGTATCATCCTAAATATGGGAATGGGGCAACTGAAATTATTTTTAATTAAATGTTATTTTAATTCTTCTTCTAACAATTCTAAAATACGATCTAAGTGCTTTGTCGTTTTATCACTAACGGAAATTGCTGCATAAAAAGCACCTTCTAATCCTATAATGATGTTTCTAAACATCATGTCGGATGTTACTTTTTTGTATAGTTCTTTTCTACTTGCTTCGTTATTATCAAACCATTCGTATCTATTGTCGGGATAATTTGTGGTATAATAACTGCCTAGTCCAAGGCATCCATTCCAAAGTATAGTTTCATTTTCTAATAAATTTCCTGCTTGATCTTTCCAGTCTGTTAGTAAATATTTTAAGGAATCATTTTGGATTAAATTTATATCTCCAGAAGAAATTAAAGTATTGATGACACCATAAGAAGGATTTGTCATTCCGATGAAAATATTATTGCGATGTAATTATTCAAATTCCTCAAAAGTTGCTTTTTGTTTTGTGCTCTTTTTTAAATATTTATTTATATTCTCTTTGGCAATAATTCTTGCATTTTGTTTTTCTTGAATTCTTAACTTATTAATAATAAATTCTCCTTGTAAATCTTTTAATGCTGTTTTCTCTTTAATATTATCCAATCTGCCATTATTCCAATTGTTAATTTGAACCGCAATTAATATACCTAAAACAACTAATATAATTTCTCCAATAGC
>JAHDFV010000128.1 GCA_020627985.1 Saprospiraceae bacterium | reverse complement strand
ATAAACATTTGAATCATATCTGTATAAATAACAGCTCTTAAACCACCATAAATAGTGTATATTCCTGTAGCGATTACAACAATGGCTGCACCTGCCCAAAAAGGAACACCTAACATCACTTCAAAAACTAAAGCCCCTGCGAAAATAGTCACAGATATTTTAGTAGCAACATAAGCAAAAATAGAAATGGCAGATAAATAAGTTCTAGCTGCTCCAGAATATCTTTTTTCTAGAAATTCTGGCATAGTAAAAACACCAGACTTAATATAAAACGGAACAAATATCCAGCCTAATAAAATTAAAATTAAAGTGGCTAATAATTCAAATTGACCAGCAACAAAATCACCTCTTGCTCCGGAACCTGCTAAACCTACTAGATGTTCTGAACCAATATTCGAAGCAAATAAAGAAGCTCCAATCACAAACCATCCTACATTTTTCCCAGCTAAAAAATAATCCTCAGAAGAAGCATCTTTATTTTTTTTATCTTTCTGTGTTACATAATATGCTGTAAAGAATATTCCAAGAAAATAAAGAATAATAATGATCCAATCAAATAATTCCATTTCGTTTCGTTTTGATTTTTAAAGGAGGTTTTGATGTTTATAAATTATCAAAAACTTTGGTTTCACCTTCAAATGAAAATTCAGCTTTTAAGTCTTCTATTAGAATATGAAATTTACCAGGTTCAGTAATCCATTTATGATCTATACCAACAAATGCTAAATCTCTGGGTGTAATAGTAAATGTAATTTTTTGTGTCTCTCCTGGACCAATTAAAACTTTTTTGAATGCTCTCAATCGCTTAACAGACGGAGTAATACTTGCCACTAAATCTGAGGTATATAACTGTACTACTTCTTTTCCTGCTATATTACTTTTATTGGTTACATCCACAGATACTATTAAATCTTCTTCAATTGATAATGTCTTAGAGCTGATATTTAGATTAGAATATTCGAAAGTACTATAACTTAAACCATGACCAAATTCATATAAAGGATTTATGCCATTGGTAGAAAAATCAGTATGCATTTTATCTGTTCCTTTGTGATCATAGGTAACTAAAGAATGAGGTGATCTAGGATAGGTATACGGCAATTTACCAGATGGATTTACATCACCAAACAAAACATTAGCCACAGCTTTCCCTCCTTCATTTCCTGGCAAAAAAGCATTAATAACTCCTTTTGCCTTATTATCACATTCTGTTATGATTCTTGGTCTTCCTTCTACTAAAACTAATACAATGGGAGTTCCTGTTTCTGCAATTGCATTTACTAAATCAATTTGTGGTTGAGATAACATTAAGTCTTCTAAATTCCCCACTACTTCTGTATAAGTTGATTCACCAATACATATGATTGCAGCATCCTTCCCAATTGCAGCATTTTTAACAGTATTCAGATTATAAGAGGAATCAATAGAACAACCTTCCACATATGTTACATTCGATTTACCTATTTTGCTAGAAATAGCCTCAGTGATTGTTAATTTATTCGGAGTGTTCCATTTCGTTTCTGCTCCTTGCCATGTATGTGTCCAACCTCCATTTAAATAGTTTAGATTATGAGCAGTTGGACCAGTAACTAATACTTTAGCATTCTTTGATAATGGTAATATTTCATCTACATTTTTTAATAATGTGATTGATTCGTTAGCTGCTTCTAATGAAATATTTGAATGTTCAGCTGAGGCAAATTTAGGATAATCTTTGTAGTGAGTTACAGGTTGATCAAAAAGACCTAATTTCAATTTTACTCTCAAAATACGGCGAACAGCGTCATCTATTCTTGACATGTTTACTTCACCTTTTTCAACCAATACTTTTAAAGTTTTAGTAAAGGATAAATCCATAGGAACCATACTCATATCAATTCCTGCATTGATCGCCATTTTAACGGCATCATAATCACCTTCAGCAACTCTATGTCTACTGTATAGATATTTAATATCTTCCCAATCAGTTAATACTATTCCATTAAAACCCAATTCGTTTTTAAGAAGATCGGTTAATATTTTTTTATTGGCATGAACTGGGATTCCATTCATTTCTCCTGAACAAATCATAATCGTATGCGCTCCTGCATCGATAGCTTTTTTGAAAGAGGGCAAGAAGTATTCTCTCAATTGTCTTTCAGGTACCCAGGCAGGTGTTCTATCTTTTCCGGAAAGGGTTACACTATAACCCAAAAAGTGTTTCATACAAGCAGAAATATGATTGGGATCTGCTATGTTATTTTTATCTCCTTCGTATCCTTTTATACTGGCTTCTCCCATCATAGATGCTAAATAAACATCTTCTCCATACGTTTCCCATAATCTTGGCCATCTAGGATCTCTTCCTAAATCTAAAACGGGAGAAAAAGTCCAAGGAATAGATGATGCTCTTGTCTCATATGCTGTAATTCTTCCTATTTCTTTAGCCATTTCTAAATTCCAAGAAGCCGCTTGACCAATTTGTTGAGGAAAAAGAGTCGCATTTAATGTATAGTTAGTCCCATGAATCGCATCTATACCATAAAGAACTGGAATTCCTGACTCTTTCTTTTCTGTTGCAAATTCTTGGATTTTAGATATGACTTTATGCCAATGTTCTTTGCTATATGCATGACCACCACAATTAAGGATAGAACCTACTTTGTATTTGACTAAAACTTCTTCCATTTTAGCCAAATCAAGCTCATGTGGTTCTTTCAAATTATATGGTTGCCCTACAGATAAAGCATCAATTGAAAGTTGAGTCATTTCACCAACCTTATCCTCAAGCGTCATTTTAGAAAGAATGAGATCAATCCTTTTTTCTAAATCATTATTTTCAGCCTTTACGACCATCAATGAAGTAGAAAGTGAATCTAAATTCTTTTCATTACAACTTAAAAAAGATAAAGCTATTATTGCAATTACTAGATATAATCTATTATTTATCATGAATTTATAGTTATTCAATTATTGAAAAACTCTTACGTAATCCACGATCATTCTTTGTGGAAAAACAGTATTTATATCAGGATTACCAGGCCAATTCCCACCTACAGCAACATTCATAATGAAAAAGAATTCATTATTAAATGGCCAAGGTTGTCCATTTAAATCACTAGGATCGATTTCAACATATAAAACATCATCTACTAAAATTTGTATCAAATCCTCCTCCCAGATCAAAGAGAAAACATGAAATGCGCTATCAAATGTATTTCCTGATGGGGTAATTCTTGATGCACCTGTAAAATCATGCTGACTAAAATCAGCTCCATAATGAACAGTTCCATGAACTATATTCGTTTGATGTCCTATAACTTCCATGATATCAATTTCACCGCAACTTGGCCAACCAGACGTATTAAAATTCTTACCCAACATCCATAAAGCAGGCCATAACCCTCTACCTCTTGGTGTGGCTGCTCTTATATCAATTCTACCATATTTAAATTCTTGTTTGCCTTGTGAAACAATCCTAGAAGAAGTGTAATTAAAACCAGATTCTAACTCTTGCCTTGCTTCTATGATCATATAATCATCAAGAACGAAATAAGTATTATCAGCTTTATAATATTGTAGTTCATTGTTACCCCAACCGCTATTACCATTTCCTATTTCATGCGTCCAATTATCTTCATTTAAAACACTTTGATCAAATTCATCTGACCAGACTAAAGAGTAACCAGAATACGATGTAGGCGTTACATATCCTTCTGTAGGTATGATTAAACTACCATCATCATCATTAAGAATTGTTACTGTAGCTCTGTTTTTATTAAATGTGGCATTTATTGGATTGAGTAGCAAGATTTCAAAAGATTCGTTGTTTTCTTCTAAAATATCACCAACAATTAAAAACTCTATTGTTTTTTCCGTTTCGCCTTCCGCAAAAACTAATTGACCTTGAGACCCTTCATAATCATCAAGCCTACTTGCTGTTTTTTCTAATATCGTGTATTCAACCACAACATTTGTTGATATTTGACCTTCTAATCTAACGGAGTAGGATATGATTTGATCCGTATTTCCTTCCTCAATTTCTAAGTCTTCAATGACTAAAATGGGTAAGGTTGGATTAGGTATTGGACTTTCATCTCCACATGAAGTAAAAATGAACAGAATAGCTAAACTATAAATAATATATCTCATTGATTTTCTTTTTAATTGGCTAAAAATGTAAGTGTAAACCATCCAGGAGACGGAGTCCCATCACAAGGGGCTATTGTGGTTAATAAAACCATTTGATCTTCAGATAATTCAATAATTTCATATTCATTACCTGAATCTTCAACCCCCATCCAAAACTCTTCTGGTAATAAGATTTTTAAACTAGAAAATTCTGAATCACTGGGTACAACTGAATAGGTCATATTCGCTGGTATGGGATAGTTTTCTATGACTGAAAAGTTTGCGCAAGATGAAAAAGTGTTTCCATTATTCATATACCGAAATGCAGCTCCATCAAAATCAAAACACCATAAATCATCTACTTGAGCACCATCCAAATCTGAAGAACTAAACCACTCAGATGATAGTGGTGTTGGCCCAACAGAAATTGCTCCTGGTGTTTGAGCTAGTCGCCAACATTTACTGGTGCATTCATCTGTAAGCAATGTTAAATTGTCATCACATTCTATTACGGCATCTTCTGCAATAATTATGCTTTGTGTAGATGAGGCTGTACCTCCTCCATCTGTTGCAGCTGCATTTAATGTAATATCATACATACCTGCTTTGACGTAAAAAATTGTATCTACATTAAGAGTGGAAGTTGTGGGAGTACCTCCTGGTAAATCCCATACATGACTAAAAAATCCTTCTTCTGAAAATTTTACAATAATTCTATTTGGATTATTAGGATCTTCTTCTAAAGTAAAAGTGGGATCATCGGGTAGGGCGGGTAAATCTATGCCATCCTCTACATATGAGTCACAAGAAGTGAAAGTCCCAATCAATATTATACTAAATAAAAATATGATATAATTCAATTTCATAATTGATATATTTTAATAACCTGGATTTTGAGTAATTGCTTGATTCGTTGCTTGGATTTGAGAAACAGGAATAGGAAATAAATTATGTTTACCATCAGTATATCCCATACTACCTAAAACATCTAAGGCTCTATCAGTTCTAACTAAATCAAAAAATCGATGCCCCTCTAAGGCCAATTCCAATTGACGTTCAGTATAAATCGCTTCTAATAGGGAAGAACCATTTGCTGTGATATCAGGTAATATGTTTGTATTTGTTCCCCTAGCTCTTTCTCTTACCATATTTAAAGACATTTTAGCCAAAGATTCGTTACCTGTATGATAACAAGCTTCTGCATGTAGTAACAAAATGTCAGCATAACGAATCACTCGATCATTAGATCCACCATTTGGGGCAGGATCTCCAAAAGTAGCTTCTTCATTTTTGGAATTAAAATATTTTTTGGGATAGTAATCATAATCAAATCCTGTAGCTTCTTTAGTAAAAATACCTCGATCGCCCATTACATCTCCCACTCTGAAGACAGTTGATTTTAAACGAGGATCTTCCATTTGACTATTTTCTTTAAAAAATACATCTACTAATTCTTGAGTAGGAACATTGAAACCAAAACCATCAAATGCTCCTCTAGCTCTTTGAAAAACATTGGTTAAAGTTCCTTCATTAATAGCATCCCAAGTTCCTCCTGATTCCGTCATATATTGAATCTCAAAAACAGAACCACTTCCGTTTTCACCATCATTTGTAAATATTCCAGCATAACTAGCTTCTAAAGCATACTCTCCAGAATTTACAATAGATTCAGCAGTTGTTTTAGCTTGAGTCCATTTCTTTTGCCAGATATAAGATTTTAATAAAAGAGCTTCTGCAGCACCTTTTGTTATTCTTCCAATATCACCAGAAATATATTCACTTTTAAGTGGTAAATGAGAAATAGCTTCTAGTAAATCTCCTTCAATGAATTGCCACATTTCTTCTTCTGTAGAACGTTCTAGATTATATTCATTGGGTTCTAAAACACGATCTGCTAAAGGTACACCACCGAACATTGTGGTTAGGTTATAAAAGAAATAACATCTGATAAAACGAGCTTCCGCTAAAATTCTATTTTTCAGATTTTCATTCATTTCAATAGGTGGAACATTTTCAAGAACGACATTTGCTCTGTAAATACCTTCATATGAAGCTTTCCATTCTGATTCTAATAATTCGCCATTAGTAGGAGTTTGAAATGTTTCTAATAATGTCAATTCGAAAACATCATTATCTCCTGAACCTCCTTTTATGGATTCATCAGACATAATATCTCCCCAAAACCACCGGAAATGGCCAGCTGGATTCCTTTCAAATTGTAAAGCAGCATAGGCAGCATTAACAGCTGACAATGCATCTTCTTCATTTCTATAAAAATTCTCTTCTGTTTCACCTACAATTGGACTCTTATCTAAAAATTTATCTCCACAGGATTGGGAAAAAATTATTACGAAAAAGAGTATAAATATATATTTGATTTGATTCATGATCTTAATTTTAAAATGTAATTTGTAAACCTCCAAGGACTGTTCTTGATTGTGGATAAAATCCTCTATCAATTCCTACTTCTAAATAATTTGTATTAGAATCTGGATCATCTAAATTTCCAATTGAACCGATTTCAGGATCTAAACCTGAATAATTAGTAAAAGTTAACAAGTTTTGAGATGAGATATAAATTCTACATTTATCTAATCTGAATTTGGATAATAACTTTTTAGGAATATTATATCCAATTTGAAAATTCTTTAATCGGAGATATGATCCATTTTCAACAAAACGATCAGAAATCCTTGCATTTTGATTTGGGTCACTAATATTTACTCTTGGCTCATCATTAGAAGTACCTGCTCCAGTCCAACGGTCTAAAACAGATATTGGTCTATTTACATAGTTGAAGTCATAACGGACCGTTCCATTATAAAGATCATTTCCATGAACTCCTTGGAAAAAGAGACCTAAATCAAATCCTTTATAATCTAAATTGAAATTTATACCATAGGTGAAATCAGGAGTAGGATTTCCTATGACTTCTCGATCTTCTTCGTTGATAACTCCATCACCATTTAAATCTTTAAATCGTATATCACCTGCAGCCGTGTTTTCATTTTGAAAAGCATGCGCTTCTACTTCAGCTTGCGTTTGAAAGATTCCATCAGTAACATAACCGTAAAATGAAGCTACAGGATCACCAATATCAGTACGCGTAACAAAACTATTCGCAGATTGGATCGAACCTGCAAAAACAGGTTCTCCTCCTTCACCTAATCCAGTTACTTTACTGGATACAAATGAAATATTTCCACCTATACTATAATTGACTCTTTTCTCTTTTTCCCTGTAAAGAACAGAAAATTCAAGACCAGAATTTCTTACACTTGCAATATTTTGAATTGGAGCATCAGTACCAGATGTAAAAGGTATTGGCGCAGCATATAAAACATCGTCCGTATTTTTGACATAATAATCTGTTGTGAAATTTAATTTTCCACTCCATAATTCAACATCAAATCCAATGTTCGTTTGTGTAATAGTTTCCCATTTTAAATCTGGATTAGCAGCTACGGTAGCCACACTTCCACTTGTTATTGTTTCATCAGGTCCATATGTATAATTTTGTCCTGGACGAACTACTGTTGAAAATCTATAGTTTCCGATATTATCATTTCCATTTTTACCCCAACTGGCTCTAAATTTCAATAAAGAAATCAGATCAACTTCAAAAAAAGATTCATTACTAATGATCCAACCTGCCGAAAGAGACGGGAAGTAACCGAAACGATTGTTTGCACCAAATTTTGACGATCCATCTGCTCTTAAAGTTCCAGAAAATAAATATTTTCCGTCTAACTCATAATTTACTCTTCCAAAATAAGATAATAAAGATGATGAAGTTGCCTCTTCACTAGCAGTTTGTGTCTCAATTGGGTCTATAGTATTAGAAATAAAAGCATCATCTGGATCATTACTCGGTAAATTAGAGTTTGCAGCACCTGTAAAATGATAATTGTTTTCTAAAACCGTATTACCTAGTATGATAGATACATTATGTTTATCATTAAAATTCTTTTTATAAGAAAGTAAATTTTCGAGCTGCCAGTTTGACCAATTATAATTATTGTAAATGACCGAATTCTCTAATCTTTTTTCTTGAGCAGGTGCATCACTCAAAACAGGATCATAACTTAAATCAAATCGAGGAAGGAAAATATCTTGAGTAGCAAAAGTTACATCTAAACTATAAACAGTTTTAAGAGAAATTTCATCTGTGAATTTAATATCCGTGTAAATTGAACCTAAAAGTCTGTTACTTTTCCAAGTATCAAAAGTCTGCTCTATTTGATTCACAGGATTGGTAATATCTGTATCCGAATAAGGAGAATAAGCATAAGTTCCATCAAATTTACGAACAGGAGTTACTGGATCCATATTTAAAGCTCTAAGAAGAGGAGTATTAAATTCACTATTTTCTGGTAAAGCATTTCTTGTAAAATGAGTTACACCTAATGTATTACCCAAAGTAAGCCACTCTTTTAAATCATGAGTCGTATTTAATCTGGCAGTAACTCGTTCAAAATTAGATTTGGCACCACCTACGATACCATCTTGTTTAAAATAATTTCCACTTATGGCATAGGTTGACTTTTTACTTCCTCCACGAAGAGAAATTTGATGGTTCATAATTGGTGCAGTTTCAAATATTTCATCTTGCCAGCGGGTTCCTTCTCCAAAAGCATTTGGATTCAAAAACTCTTTGGGAGGAGCTTTACCTGCTGCGATATATGCTTCATTTTGTATGATAGCATATTCTCTAGCATTTAATAAATGCATTTTTTTCCAAGGGCTTTGAACGCCGAAATATCCATCATAGGAAATTTTTCCTTCTTGATTTTTCTTTCCTGTTTTTGTTGTAATTAATACAACTCCATTTGCACCTCTAGATCCATAAATAGCAGAAGAAGCAGCATCTTTTAAAATATTTATTGACGCTATATCACTTGGGCTTAAAAAGTCAAGTCCTGAAACTTGTATACCATCAACTATATATAATGGGTCTCCTCCATTAATTGTTCCATTCCCTCTAATTCTTACTGTAAGAGCACTACCTGGAGACCCTGAATTTTGCGTAACCTGTACTCCTGATGTTCTTCCTTGTAAAGCTTGTTCTGTTCTTAAAATTGGAGTTTCAGATATTTCATCTGCATTAATGACAGAGACAGCACCACTTATTTTACTTCTCTTTTCTGTGCCATATCCTACAATTACAATTTCTTCCATTAAGGAAGTTTCTAAGTCCATGACAATCACTATTTCATTTTGATCTCCTACTTTAACTTCTTGTGTTTTCATACCTAAATATGAAAAGACTAAAATGGACTCCTTTGATGGAACAGTAATACTGTAGGTGCCATCATATTCTGTTATAGTACCTAAACTATTAGGATCATCTTTAACTTCAATAGTTGCTCCAATAATGTCACTTTGATCTTCAGCTGAGATAACCTTTCCTTTAATTTCTTTTGATTGCCCAAATAAAATTATTTGAGTACTTAAGAAGAAAAGCAATAAAATGTATGATTTATTTTTCATTGATTGGTCTTTCTTTAATTAATAAAATAAATTCTCATTTTTTACGAAAGTTCTCCGTCTTCCAAATATAAAAACTTAAAATACTTATACGATACTAAATTTGAATATATGATATAATGTTGTAGTCATATTTTCATACTGTTGTGGTATTGATGTGGTTGTATTTTCATTCAAACCTTAAATTATATCTATTTTTACCACATAATATTTGTCATTGTTAATCAATGTGTTATTTAGCTTAAGTTCAAATAATCTAACTTTTATTAAAATCGTTATTATGAAAAATAGAATTTTACTTTTCTCATTGTTAATGGGATTATTTATCACACAAAGTATAGGTCAATCTTATGATGTTACTTTTAGTGTAGATATGAATCAATATGGTTCTGTACCTGCTGGTGTCTTTATTGATGGCACATATCCTTTAAGTGATTCCAATAGTGATGGCATCTGGGAAGTTACATTAGAATTATTTGCAGGAGATATAGATTACAAATATACAGTAGTGGGAGACGAAGAAAGTTTAATGGCTGGAGACCCTTGTACTGTTTCTACTCCTAATGGTGTAAATAGATCATTAACTATTACTGGAGATGCAGTTTTACCAACTGTTTGTTGGAATTCTTGTGATGCTTGTCCTGCAACGGCTGTTCCAGGAGATGTAACT
>JAHDFV010000127.1:218-10336 GCA_020627985.1 Saprospiraceae bacterium | reverse complement strand
TGTCCAAAAACAAATAAAGCATTATATGATTTTTTAATCGGCTCGTGATTCGTCCTTTGATACATTTGATGGATCCCAACTGTAAATAAATCTCTAGGTTTATCTTTATTTTTTTCAGTTTTAAACGTCGATATTTTAAATATATTTTCGACTTTATTCCATCTTAAAAACTGTCTTAAACCTCTATTATCAACTTGTAGATGTTCATAATAAATAGAATCTTCAGCTAGTAATTTATCAGCAAATTTATAATCCCCTGGTGTATAAATAAATTGATGTCCTACTGTTAAATGGCGACCTGATTTTTGTTCTATACTATCTTTTTTCGGTTTTAATAAATCGAAGGTGTGCGTATAAGAAAGAATTTGTTCTTTTTTTCGAGTATTCGCTGCTGCTAAAAAAATAGGGATATTCGATCGATCATTGTAAAAGGCATCACCAAAAAAATCTATGGTAGTAATTCCCCCATTATCCTCTTGCTGGAAATCATTATAGGAATAACTCATAAATGACTTATACCTTTTCTTTTTATGAAAGAAGGATAAATTCGTAGTAAATGCGGTATGTCTTGATTTTTGATGCGTATAAAATCCTTCGTGGCTGATTCGTTGATAATCAACCGCTAAATTCCAATAAGGATTTAAATTTCGAGTGAACATGGTTTTAAAAATAAAATCATTTTTTGTGTTTCCTTGAGCATAATATGCATCAGCAAAAGTTCGATTAACTTTAAAATATCGTATAGAATCTACTGGACGATCATATAAATCAAATTGTCGAAAGCCAATTTGGATTCCTTTCCGTTCATTGACTTCAAATAAAGTAGCATGAGCTGGAGTACCTAAACTACCGAGATAAGTATAATCAACTAATTGTTCCCGAATCGGATCGGATTGTTGAAAATAATCGTCAAGCAATGAATCGGGATAAGGGTAAAATTGCTCAGGCAAATGAGCATGATAAATCGTTATTTTTAATGAATCTGGTGGTAAAAAAATTTGTTGGGCGGCGCTTCTTTGTGTTGTATCTCTTTCAAAAGGTCTTGCTCCATCTCCCCTAGGATTTCCATTTGTTCGTTGCGCTTCACTCTGAAATATTGAGCAAAACAAAAAAATAAAAAGAAAGAAATAATGAATACTTTTCATGAAGTCCAATCAAGGATTAAAAGGCAATTCTACTTAAATAATAACGGTGAAAATAATGAATCTGTATATTAAGTAAACAGAAAAGGGTTGAAAAATATCAACCCTTTTCTATTCTTACTTTTATTCTTCTAAGTCTAAAACTGCTGGGCTCATTCCCATATTACTAAATCCACCATCATGATATAGATTTTGCATGGTGATGTATCTGGATAAATCTGAAAACATAAATGTACAATAATCGGCACAAGCTTCAGCAGGCGCATTACCTAAAGGTGACATTTTATCTGCATAATCAAAAAAGACATCAAAGCCTTTCACTCCACTTCCCGCTGTTGTCATTGTTGGTGATTGAGAGATCGTATTCACTCTTACTTTTTTATGGGTACCATAATGGTATCCAAAACTTCTCGCAAAGGATTCTAATAATGATTTTGATTCTGCCATTTCACCATAATCAGGGAAAGTTCTTTGTGCAGCAATATAGGTTAAGCCTAATACAGAACCCCATTCATTGATGGCGTCTTTTTCATAACAGGTTTGCATTAATTTATGAAAAGATATTGCCGAAATATCAAAAGTCTTTTGCATCCAATCATATTTAGAATTGGTGTAAGCTCTTTTCTTTCTAACATTAATTGACATGCCAATAGAATGTAAAACAAAATCAATTTTCCCTCCTAGAATCTCCATGGATTGATCAATCAGTTTTTCTAAATCTTCCAAAGACGTTGCATCAGCAGGAATTGCCTCTACTTCTAATCGTTCTGCTAATTTTTGAATCACTCCAAAACGAAAAGCAACTGGGGCATTTGTCAAAACAATCTTAGCTCCTTGAGCTACACATTTTTCTGCTACTTTTGTTGCTAAAGATTTATCATCCAATGCACCAAAAATAATTCCTCTTTTACCTTTTAATAATTCGTTTGCCATAATCAGTAGGTTTGATTTTTATGTAGCGCAAAAGTAAGAATAATATACTTATGCTGGATAAATATCCAATAAAGAAGAAGAGGCTGTCTCATAAGTAAAATGAACATTCTTAGAATTGCTTATTTGAAAATTAACTCAGATTGGTATCCGAATAAAAAAGAGGCTGTCTTTACTTTTGAGACAGCCTCTTCTGTATTGAGGTACAATCAATCTAAATTAAAATCGATTCGCCATTTTTTGTATAGAAACAATGATATCGTCGATCTGCTTTGGATAAGGAATATACTTAAGGTTATTATTGTCTTTTCCCCAAACAGTTATGGTAATTACTTTTTTCTTCTGCCCATAGGCTACTGAAAGTCGCAAAGGAACAGGAGTTGGTTTTTGTCTTTTTCTTTTTTGACACAATTCATCTTCGCAATCATAAATCCGTTCTAATTCAAAGAAATCTTTTGACAAAATAAATTCGGCAAAGGCTTCTAATTCATCTCTAGGGATATCGCGTTTTGTAACAATCAACCCATTTTGAATACTTTGAAATTCTTTGATTAATCTACCCGTACTTTTGATTTGTATATAATCTCTCAAAACAGGATCAATTCCTCCATAATATCCCCCTCCTATTAATTCAATACTAATGTAAACTGGTTTCTCTTCTGGTTCTTGATTCTTTTTCTTATTCCTTTTATCTCTTCTTTTCTTTTTTCTGTTCTTTTTCTTTGAAGAACGGAAAGCAAATTTTGCATTAGGATTGAGTTCTTCAACATCTACTGTTGGTAATTCATTTTCTGGTTTTACAAAAGGTGCTTCTATATCTGATACGGGTATAAAATGATATTGATATGCACCTTTACTATTGGGTTGGGTAAACTCTAAGACTAATCGTTCTTTAGAAACATCAGCAATGAAAAACTTTTTAATGTGCTTAAAATTATAGAATAATTCTGCTTCATTTAAACTCCAATTTCCCCGAGTCATCTTTCCATTTAAATATTGCTCATAGCTGTAATCGTATTTAAAATGAATAAAAAAATCATAATCATCATCTGCTTGATGAATGGTTGTATTGGATTCTACATGTAAGGCGTATGTATACCTCCATTTGGTTTCAATGAACCTATTTTCATTGACAGCAGGATAATATACATCTATTTCTTCAGGCGTATCTTGCCCTACAGCTGAAAGATATAAGCCAAGCAAGAAAAAGATAGATAGTATGTATTTCAGTTTATTCATCTTTGAGTCAAGTGTTGATCTTAAAACTAATTTCTTGAGAAATTAGTTTTTGTAAAGAACTATATATCAAGATTATAAAACGCTTATAACATATTATAAATCACAAAGATGTTGCCAAAAGGCAACATCTTTGCAAGTCTAGGATTGTTTCATACTTAAAAGCCATATTAATGACCTATATTATAAATTATTTGGGCTTTTTTCCTCCAAATTTAAATCCAATGGTCATAAAAATATAGTCCGTCGATAAATCATTGGTAACGGTTGGGCTATCTACTAAGCCAGAAGAAAGGACATAAGGCGCATACGTTTGTTCTCCCATTCTTCTTTGGTAAGCAATATCAAAGAAATAATTGTTCTTCCTATATCCTACTCCAACACTAAATTGTGAAGCATCAAACATTCCTGAATTATTAGCATATGGATTTCCTAGTAAAGCATAACCTGCTCTAATTCTATAAAAATCTTTTAAAACATACTCTCCTCCAAATCGCAAATTCAACCCAGATTGGAATGTCGTATTGATTTCATTATTCGTGTTCGTTTCAATTTGTATAGTCTCTTGATCTGCAAATTCAGAATCGTAGTCATACTTATTTTTAGAATAATTTACATATTCTGCTTCTACGGAAATGAACCCACTTTTTTTAATAATAAAACCTGCATTACCAATAAATCTCCAAGGCGTTCTTAATTTATATTCAAATGCTCCAATAGGAGATTCTCCTTCAAAATTTCCTGTACCATTACTATTTTTATAATCAAAATTAATCGTTGAATTATAACTATCTGTTAGGGTTAATCTAGTTGGTGTATGGATTGCTGCTCCAATTCTAACCGCTTGATTGATTCTATAAATCGCTCCTAAATTTAAATTAAACCCGACTCCAGAAGTCGTTAATCCTTCTGTAAATTGTATTCCCTCATAGAATGGAATTGCATCTCCTACATCAGATTCTTCATAAGATTTAGATAGTCGATAATCTACGAATGGAATACCAATACTTCCTCCAATATATAATTTATGATCAAAATTACCACCAAAAGAAATGTTCAATGAACCGATAGAACCACTTTCTTTTACAGATTGGAATTTTTGAGTTTGATCACCAAAAGTAAAATCATTCGCATACTGTGTTAAACTACCAATCGTATCAATTACATAGGTATCAAAAGCTAAACCAGAATCATAATCACTTAATTCATTTGGAGTTTTACCTTGTGCTAATTCTTTAAAATAATCTGCTATCGAACCATTAGTTGTACCAGAATAATTAAATTGACGACTAAAATCTGCTAAACGATTATATCCAATTCCAAAATTAATGGTCTTCCATTTATTGGGCTTCGCTTTTGCAAATACTAAACCGATTTGATTTACATTTACGGTCGGGCGAGTATCGGAAAACTTAGTGTTATTAAAATTAGCTCCAACGGTTGCCACATTAACCCCTGGTGAAAAAGTCAATTCTGATCTTCTAAAAGTAGCAATACTTGCGGGGTTGGTTATAATAGAGGAATAATCTCCTCCAAGTGCACCCATTGAACCACTTACGCCCATTGATCTAGCTGTTCCTCCATAATTCCAATAGGAATATCGTAATGCATCACCAGCAGTTTGAGCAAAGACAGAAAGGCTCAAAACAAGTAAAAAACTTATAATTATTATTCTTCTCATGGTTTATTATTATCATATTTAAGGACTAGGTATAGAAAAGGCGGACACATTAGGTATAAACCAATTTATCCGCCTTTTTTACAAATCTAAAAAGATCGTTTTTCAATCCTAAAAGATTAGCTATTTTTATCTTGGACTCTTAGAAGATCTGCTACTTCTATTAGATGAGGAGCTAGAACGGCTTGAAGATCTTGAAGAACCTGAACTACCTGAGCTTCTTGTCGATGAACTCGAGCTTCTTGAACTTCTAGTACTACCTGAACTTCTAGTTGATGATCTTGTACTTCTTGTTGATCTCGCTGGTCGATCATTTTTTCTTGTATCTGATTTGATATCACTTTTCTTTGAATCTCCTCTTGTATTTCTTGTATCCTTAACTTCAGGAGTTTCATCTCTATTTCCTTCAAATTCATCTTTTGAACCTCTAATTGCTTCATCTTTTCCTACAGAAATAACATCTCCTCTTGTTGCACCTTGAACATCTTCTCCTCTTCCTAATGTATTTCCATTGACTCTGCCATTTCCTTTTGAGTCAACAACACCACTTGAAATTCCTCCTCTTGGTCCATAATTAGAAGGTCGGATATTATAGTCTGGATTGTTGTTACCATAGTAATTATTGTTATTAGCATAGTAATAGTTATTGAAATATGGATTACCATAATAAGATTGATAAGGATTGTATCCATAATAACCATATTGAGGATTGTTCCAAGGGTTATTGTAAGGATTATTGTAAGGATTATTATATGGATTATATCCAAAATTATTTCCCCAAGGCGAAACACCAAATGGATTATAAGCATAACTAGATCCAAAAGAAACCCATACACTCATTCCTGTATTGTAGAAAGGATCGTAAAAATTATTATTAGCATAGCAAGGATCATAATATCCAAAAGATGGTCCATAAGAACGATTAAATCTTCTTATACGACGCGCATAATAAAATTCATCATCATAATCACCATCATCAAAAGCTTCATCTACATAATCTTCAGAAACTTCATCATCAGAATATTTTTCTTCTAAGTATGTAAAATCTTCATCGGTTGAAGGATTAAAATACAGATCATCTTGCGCAATGGTAGATGTACTAAACGTAATGAAAAGTAACACGACAAAGGCTGTTAGATAATTATATACTTTCATTTTTTCAATTTTTTTAAATACATAAGTTGTTTAAAAAATACTTGCTTATCTGCAAATTGTCTTTTGTAAAAAGATTTCGTTTCAAGAATCCTCATTTAGCTATGGCTAAACTCCATTTTTTGTGCCTCATCTTCTTTCAAAATACTGCTTTTCAATATAAGCAGCACTTTTAAAACCACTTCAAATAGACAAATTAAAAATTCATCTTTATTCAACTGTTATACTATTAAGACGTAAGTCTCATACAATAGTCAACCACAAATTATTACTTTTGCTCATCATTTTGTGTTAAAGGGAGTTTAAACTCTCATTTTTATAGTCATAAAAGTGTTAATTTTTAGTAATGACTAATTTTAACAGCTGTTAAGGAATTAATTTATCAGACTATAAGTTACTCTTTTTGAATGAATTAATACAATCGATTAACATTCGATTCATTTTTTATACCCATTTTCCTAAATATTAGAAAAATGGTCAAGTAAATATTAGAAAGAAGGATATGGCAAAAGACATGATCACGGAAAGGAGTGTGGATTATTCCGCATGGTACAATGGAATTGTTAAACATGCTGGTTTAGCAGAAAATTCACCCGTAAAAGGATGTATGATCATCAAACCCTATGGCTTTGCTATTTGGGAAAAAATGAGAGATCAATTAGACAAAATGTTCAAAGAAACTGGACATGTCAATGCTTATTTTCCGATGTTCATTCCCAAAAGCTTTTTAAGTAAAGAAGCGAAACACGTTGAAGGATTTGCCAAAGAGTGTGCTGTAGTTACACACCATCGTCTAATGAATGATCCAAATGGAGACGGTGTTGTTGTTGACCCAACAGCAAAACTAGAAGAAGAGTTAATCGTTCGCCCAACTTCTGAAACAATCATTTGGAATACATATAAAGATTGGATTCAATCTTACAGAGACTTGCCTTTATTAATTAATCAATGGGCAAATGTTGTTCGTTGGGAATTGAAAACGCGTGCCTTTTTACGTACAACCGAATTCTTGTGGCAAGAAGGACATACTGCTCATTCTAAACAACAAGAAGCAATAGATGAAACGACAATGATCTTAGATCTTTATGCAAAATTTGCTGAAGAATGGATGGCAATGCCTGTTGTAAAAGGTGTAAAAACAGCTAATGAGCGTTTCGCTGGAGCTGATGATACTTATACAATTGAGGCATTGATGCAAGATGGTAAAGCTTTACAGTCAGGTACATCACACTTCCTTGGTCAAAACTTTGCGAAAGCCTTTGATGTACGTTTCTTAAATGAAGGAAATAAAGAGGAATATGTTTGGGCAACTTCCTGGGGAGTTTCAACACGTCTAATGGGTGGTTTAATCATGACGCATTCTGATGATGATGGTTTGGTTTTACCTCCAAACTTAGCACCTATCCAAGTGGTGATTGTTCCTATTCCAAAGCCAAATGAGGTGATTAATGAAGCCGTTGATAAAATCATTGCAGATTTAAAAGCAAAAGGAATTTCTGTTAAATATGATATGGATAAGAAGAAACGACCTGGATTTAAATTCAATGAATATGAATTGAAAGGTGTACCTGTTCGTATTGCTGTTGGAAAAAGAGATTTAGCTGAAAACAAAGTTGAAATCAAACGAAGAGATACAATGGAAGTGAGCAATGCTTCTTTAGATGGTTTAGCGGATCATATTGAACAATTGCTAGCGGATATTCAAACCAATCTTTTAGTCAAAGCTAAAAATTTCAGAACAGAGTTGACAACAGAAGTAGATGATTTTGATACTTTCAAAGACGTCATAGCAAACAAAGGTGGGTTCGTTTCTGCTCATTGGGATGGCACGACTGAAACGGAATTAAAGATCAAAGAATTGACAAAGGCTACGATCCGTTGTATTCCTTTGGATGCAAAAGAAGAAGAGGGTAAATGTGTATTTACAGGCAAGCCTTCTAACAAGAGAGTTCTATTCGCAAAAGCTTATTAATCAGCTGTTCATATTAGACATAAATAAAAAGGGGAACGTATTCATTTGCGTTCCCTTTCTTTTATGATCTGATTGTAATATTTTAAATTTCATTGGTATAAATAATTTTTTTCATCACTGAAAAAACTATCCAAAATCTCCTCTTCTTTCTTTCCACATTTCGGCATATTTTTTAGCAAAGTACGTTAAGATGACTTGAGCGCCTGCTCTATGAATACTCAATAAGGTTTCTGGCATGGCTTTATCGAAATCTAACCATCCATTTTGACAAGCGGCGATCAACATGGCACACTCTCCACTTACATGATAAGCTGCAATAGGAATATCAAAATTCTCATTTAAAAGATGAATGACATCTAAATAATTCAAGGCTGGTTTTACCATCATAAAATCAGCTCCTTCTTCATAATCCAACATCGCTTCTCTAATTGCTTCCTTTTTATTGGCTGGATCCATCTGATAAGTTTTCTTGTCTTTTGGAATATCTTCTCCTTCAACAGGAGCAGAATCTAAAGCATCTCTAAAAGGGCCATAAAACGCACTGGCATATTTTGCGGTATACGCCATAATTCCAGTGTCTACAAAACCTGCATCATCAAGTGATTCTCTAATATATTCAATACGCCCATCCATCATATCTGAGGGACCAAGAATATCGAATCCTGCTTGTGCTTGAGCCACTGCCATTTTTCCTAAAATGGGCAATGTTTCATCATTATTTATTTTACCATTTCGGACAATACCATCATGACCATCTATATTATAAGGGTCTAAGGCTACATCTGAAATTAAACAGGTTTCTGGAAATCGCTTTTTTATCTCTTGTGTTACTTTCAAATAATAATTATCTGCAGCATAACCATGGGTTCCTGTTTTATCTTTGAATTTCTGATCAACGGCTGGAAAAAGAATAAAACTCTTTAAACCTAATTCTAAGCAAGATTCAATTTCTGGTAAAAGCATATCGATTGACCAACGGAAATTGCCAGGTAAAGAAGGTACTTCACTTTTGATATTTTTCCCATCCATTAAAAATAATGGATAAATCAATTGCTCAGGCATTAAATATGTTTCTCTTGTCAGAGATCTCGTCGCATCTGATTTTCTATTTCTTCTTGGTCGAATTAGCATTTCTCGTTTTATTATTGAAGTTCAAAAATAGTTATAATTGCATTCATATATTGAAGTGATTTAAAAATGAATCAAATTCTATATCGAAAATGTACCTTTGTCAAAATAGTTTAAATTGCAATTGAACCTTCAAAAAAAATATCAAGCTAAAATTCTCTTATTTGGAGAACATACTGTCAATAAAGGATCGGATGCTTTAGCTATTCCTTTTTCTAAATTTAATGGAAAATGGAAATATACTAAACGGGATATAGATAATGAACTCCGTCAAATGGATTTGCCTTTATTGGTACAATATTTAAAAGAACATCAAATTAAATTTGATGCTTTTAGTCCCCAATTGAAAAAATTCGAGCAGGAATTATTGAACGGTCTTTATTTTGAATCAAATATTCCAATTGGTTATGGTGCTGGAAGTTCAGGTGCCTTATCTGCAGCGATTTATGATTCTTTTTTTGATCTTAAATCAGATGATCCTACTCTTCTAAAAAAGATTTTTTCTGGTATTGAAAGTTTTTTTCATGGTTCAAGTTCTGGTTTCGATCCCTTAGTTTGTTATTTGGGAAAAGCGATTCATATTCAAGCAGGTAAAACCAATGTTGTTGAAAATAATAAACCAGCAGAAGGCTTATTTTTAGTTGATACAGGTTTACCTAGAAGTACTGCGCCCTATGTCAATCTCTTCTTGAAAAAATGTGAGGAAGAATCTTATATCCAATTAATTAATAAAGAATTGATTCCATTAGTGAATAAAGCTATACCTACTTATTTAAAAGGTGATGCGCTTTCTTTGTTTCATATGATGCATGATATTTCAAGGTTTCAATATTTACATTTAAAGGAGATGATTCCTGATTCATTTATATCTCTTTGGGAA
>JAHDFV010000127.1:0-208 GCA_020627985.1 Saprospiraceae bacterium | reverse complement strand
TAAGAAGTAATCAATATAAAATGAAAATTTGCGGAGCTGGTGGAGGTGGATTTTTAATGGGCATTTCTAAGAATCTTACACAAACTCAAAAACTTATTAAAGATTTTGAGATCATTTCATTATAAATTCGAAAACCACCTTTATTTATTCGGCACTTTATTTGTGGTTAAGAATAATAATTTGGTAAAATTTGAATTGGTACAAACAT
>JAHDFV010000126.1 GCA_020627985.1 Saprospiraceae bacterium | reverse complement strand
ATAGTAAGAATCAAGTACATTCAATGCCTCTTTTGTAAAAAAGACTTTATATTTATTTTTCATTTTTTTATCATATCTCTTACTTCATCGATACTATATAAACGTCTTTGGAAAATGTCTTCCTCTCCTCTTTTTATACTTTCTTTTAATTCCGATTTTTGATTTACATTCAAATGTTCCAACCAATCAGATTCCTCATCCTTTTCATTCAAATCTTGAATTAGATTATGAACTACATTCAGATATTTCTCACTTAAGCCCTCTAGGGATTTCATGATTTCTTTCTTTAATCGTTCTTCTCCCATCTTACAGAATGGTTTTAATTCTAAAATACTATTCTTCATTAAGATAACGGTTTTCACTTTCTTTTGCGTTCATTTCTAACTCTCTTTTTCACTTTTTATTGCGAAACTTAAAAAAGGGCTATTTGATTCTTCAAATAGCCCTTCAGTATTTTTATAAAAAAAATTACTTCAGTATCAATTTCTTAGATACATCACCATCTTCAAAACCGATCATTACCACATATGTTCCTGCAGGCATTTGACCTCTTGTTATGAAGAAGTAGTTGTTATCAATTCCTTGATAATCTCTAACTAAACGACCATTGATATCAAAAATTTGAACACTTTTCATTGGTGTTTCTTCACTAGAAGTTAAAACCACTTCGTTACCTACTGGGTTTGGAGCTAAAGTAAGATTTACTTCATTTGCTTCAATGTTTACTGTCGGTACTAAAGGTTGTAAATTTAATCTTGCAAATGCTCTAGGCGCATAGAAACCAAGAATGGTATCAATGTTTAATTTAGATTTAGCAGCAGACATGTTTTCGTTTAATGCCAATCCTTGATCATGGAAAGTTCCACCACTTGGGTGAGGAATCATATTCCATGGAGCGCCCATTCCTTGTCCATTTACTGGAGATGCACCACCTGGTTCCCACCAGTTGATTACTACACCTTCATCCAAACCATTTGAGTTAGGTGGATTTGTAACAGGGTATAATGCTTCATAGAAAGGATGACCTGCTTGCATTGAATTATTCATTGCTTCTGTTGTATAAACATCTGTTAATCCAGCACCAATGAAGTCTGCATTTAAACCTAAATCATCTTGCTTTTCAGCAACAGCTTTAGAACCTTGTACTCTTACAATCGGATCTCCTGTTGTAGGTACAATCAAAGTATTATCATCATAAGGTGCAAAAATATCAAATGCTGATTGTACAGAGATAATTGGAGTTGATGCAGCATCCATCCAAGAAAGATCTCCTAATGCTCCGCCAATATTCATTACCAATTGTACATCAGAACTTTCATTCACATGATTAGGGTAACATAACGTATCTCCCGCAGGAAAACCAAAGGCATCATCTGGTGCTACAGCTAGATTTAATCCTCGAACATCACCATGATAAGCTTGTACGATCATTGGTGTTTCAGGCGTACCGTCCATATCTGTATCTAGTAAGAATTTACCTGGTCCATTTTCAGTTTGTACAATTTCTAAATAATCATTTAATGTAGCCATACCTAAAACGATGTAACCTCCTGTACCTGCACCAATAGCAACTACTCTTGTAGGATCCACACTAAACGTATTTCCTCCATTTGAATAATCATCTCTGAAGAAACGAACAGAAGTTCTCGCATCTTGAATACCTCTATAAGCCGCTTGGATTAATCCTAGTGCTCTTTCTGGCTGAGTAGCTGCAAGAGGATTCCAACCTAATCTATATGTTACAGATGCAGAAGTGTATCCCATTTTTGCTAAACGAGTACATATTTCAACTACAGATGAATCTGATTTTGAACCCGCAATTTGGCCATTCGTTACTGGAGGTAAAAAATTTCCAGTGTGAAATACTAATGCTAAAGGTCTTTCAGTTGCAGGATCACCTACTGGTTCGTAAACATCCATTAAAAGGGCTTCAGGCACTGCTTCTCCAACCTGAGAGAAATAGAGTGCAGTTGCATTAACTCCATAAGTAACATCTTGAGTAACTGTTACCTCAGAAAATGTTTCCGCTAGGAATTTCTGAGCATGAGTAAATTGCGCAACACACGCAATCATTAAAAAAGTTAAGAGTAAATTAATTTTATACATTATAAATCAATTTGATGAAAAAATTATGTTCAAATATGTAAATAGTAGTTATGGGATTCACCCATAACTACTATTTATTTTTATTTCTTTTTTCTATTCGGTTCGTATGTCAATGTTAAATAAGCCATCCTTCCTATTTCAGGACCACCATAGGTTTGAAATCTTCTATTATTTAATAAATTAGAAGCTCCTAATTTTATGGTAGTATCAATTTTGTCAATTTTGACATTAACTTGAGCATCTAACATATCGTAAGTAGGAACTAAACCTGTAAACTGAGGTGAACCTTCAAATAAGAAGCCTTGTACCCATTTATAATTAATATTGAAACCTATGTTTTCAATTTTCTTTTTCCCAAGTTTTAAGGTCAAATTACGACCACCAAAACCGATATTAAATTTATGTTCAGGCGTATTAAATGCTGGAATAATTGGATCATCTTCTGCAGCTTTCAATAATTTATTCCAAGAATAATTACCATTAATGGTGAAATTATCAATAAAGTAATAATTAATTCCTACAGAAATCCCTTGTGTAGTTACTGTGTTTTTAGAGTTCGCCGCATATCGATAAGGTTGTAAACTCTCAATAGCAGTAAACTGAGGATTATAATCAAAATCCACTCCAATATTATACCCTAAGAAATCTTTATAAATACTGAAATAATATCCTGCATCAACATAAACTTTATCGAATAATGTTGTTCTAGCCCCCACTTCAATTGTTTGAACTCTTTCGGGTTGTACTGCATCGATATTAAATGTATCCAATTTGGCAACATCCAAATCTGTAAAGAAATCTTGTAACGATTCTACTGTAACTAATCCTTCTGCCCCATTTAAATTTCCAGAAAGGATTGCTCGACCTACATCTAAATATAAGTATTGATCAGATAAAGTAGGATTACGAATAGCAGAGGAGAAAGAAACTCTAAAGAAATTATTTTGTGAAGGTGTATACACTAATGAAGCTGCTGGAGAAAATAACCACCTAAAGTTTTGGTTTTTATCTGTTCTAAAGGCCGCAGAAGCTTTTAATTTATTATCAAAAAATGATTTTTCAAGCCCTCCATAAAAACCAAATTCAAAGTTTGTTATACTGACATCTGATGTATCAGAAAATACGGTTCCTTGAGATTTGGGCGTATATAAACGACTATTTGCTCCTACTGTAATTTTATTCGCCCATTTAGGCGTAAAAATATATTCACCATGTACGTGATATAAAGCTGAATTATCAAAGAACTTAGTACCACCTTCAGAACGCAATGTACCTGTAATGTCATTAAATTCTTGATCAAAACGTTCTGTACCAGGTTCATAAAATGCAACTGCATCAGAAGTACCATAAGCAGGTCCGTTGGCATAGTTTGCTGTTTCTTGATGCCATGCAGCCAATTGATCAGAATTATCATCTAACCATTGTAATGCACCTTCTGTATCAAATTGAGTCGTAATTTCGCCTGTTACAGGATCCACAATTACTTCTAATTCTGGATAACCTCCTTCATAAATTTGAGGTTCAATATTATTTAACCAATAATCTTGATAATCAATAGACCATTCTCTGTCTCCTTTTGAACGTTCAATCAATTTTAATGCTGTAAAGTACGGATCATACGAATCACCAGCCCCTGTTCTCGTCGTATAAGCTCTAACAAAATATTTATTCCTCTTTTTAAATTCTAATGTATTTTGTAAGAAAGTAATATTTCTTAAACTGAATCGATTATCTCCTTGATAAACGGTTGTTCCTGCTCCAAAATTAGTAGCAAATGAAAGCTCAGGAGATTGTTCTTTTTTACTTGGATTTGTTCTTAAATGTAAACCAACATTGGCTTTAAAATTTTGAGTATTATAATCCACTAAATCAGATTCTTTATACCCTGTTCTATACCAATTGCCTAAACCTGGATTTGTTGTTAAAGGGAAAGAAGAGAAATCATTTCCACTTTGATATTCATCACCATAGATATTTACGGCATCAAAACCTCCAGGATTATTTAAACCCACTTCTGAATCATAAATAGGATCATAATTGTCTGCTACCCAATCATCCGCTCTAAAATATTCCAAGTTTAATTTATAGGCAAATACTTTATTATCCTCTTTATTTTTTATGGCGTCTGCCCAACGAATTGCTCCTTTAATTTGGTTTCTTTCGGCAACTTTAACCATTGCAGAAAGCCCTGTTTTAAAGAACGGATCCTTGGTTTTCATACTAATTACACCATTAAAAGCATTCGGTCCATAGAATGCTGAACTCGCTCCTACAATTAACTCCACTTTGTTTACATCTAATTCAGATGAACCTAAGAAGTTACCCAAAGAAAAGTTTAAACCTGGTGCTTGATTATCTACACCATCAATGATTTGTAAAGAACGTACAGGACTTGTACTATTAAATCCTCTCGTATTAATCACTTTAAAACCTAAACTTGCTGCTGTTAAATCCACTCCTTTCAAAGAACCCAAACCATCATAAAAATCTGCTGCAGGTGTTTCTTTAATCGCAATGATATCCATTGCTTCAACTGTAAGAGGTGATTCTTTTTGTTTGTCCGATATTCTACTTGCTTTTACATCAACTACACCAATTTCTACAGACGCTTCTTCTAGATTAATTGTTATTCTTTCTGGTGTTGAAATCGTAACTATTTTCGTTTCATAACTGATGTAAGAAACTTCAACATTAATGGGTAGAGGTTTATCCGTTGTAAATTCAAAAGAACCATCCCAATCTGAGACTGTACCTTCTGAAGTACCTTCTATGATTACACTTGCTCCAATTAAGGGCTCATTGTTTGCCGCATCAAAAACAATCCCTTGGATTGTTGTTTGGGCTTGAAGTGTAAAAAAATATCCTAAAAAAAGTAATAGACAATTAACTGTAATTATTCTTTTCATATGCTTTACTGGTAATCAGATTATTAAAAAATTCATTTGTGAACTGGTTTTAAAATCAATGATTTTAAAGACGTTTTGTTATTTGCATTGGATATTCTACAAGTATAAACAATATCTAAGGATTTGCTAACTAATTAACATCAAAAAGGTGATCTAATTTGGTTAAACCTTTTTTTAGACATGATATACGCAATGAATATAGGAATAAACTATATGTTGTAATAATTGATACCGTTAAAAATGTCATCTAAAGCAGTATTCGTCAAAATTCTAACGAATATTATAAAAGATGTATTAAAATCTTGACTTATTTGCTGTCTTTAATAGATGATTTTGGAAAACTTTTTTTGTGCCTAGAGCTAGTATACTTAGGCTTATGATTTGAGTATAAACCATTATTTTTTGTGCAACGGATTGATACATTAATCCAGCATCTGATTGATGTATGCTAGGCCCTAAAATTTTAAATAAAATAAATCCGAAGAGTACTGCATTTGAAAATAAAAGCAAATGTCCCCATATATTAGGAAACGAGGATGTTCTGTAAATGCAGATCATCAGTAAAAACAAGGCTTGTAACAGTTTCATAAAAGCGATGTTGACACTAATAGTATGTGGTATATCTAATAAATTGTTTGGTGTAAAGGCAATACCAATTAAGCCAAGACCTGCTATGACTCCTAAAATTCTACTAAAAACTAAAATTAGCTTTGTCCATTTATCTTCGTTAAAAATGGATTTTGGTATGAATATGAACATTAATATGGTCATGATTCCTACAAAAGTTAAACCGACTATATAAATGGTAGCTCCAATAAGATTTGGTACTCCGTTAAAAGCTACTGTTCTTCCTAAGTCCGATAAAAAATTTTGATTAAATAAATATCCTATTGTTTCTGGGTTCCTAAAAGTTCCCCCTGGATAAATAAACATCGATACCGTACTTAATAGGATATATGACATACAAGCTAAAAAAACGATATTAAATATTTTTCCTGTTTGTATCGACTTCATTAATTTCTAATTATTAAAGTGATTTAATATTAGTTTTTATATCACTTCATTATAAGTTTAATGTATCAACTCTATAAGAGGACAAAAGTTTATCCTTAACAAGAATTAATTATCAAATACTTTAAATATTTTATTGATATGCCAATTATTACTTTCTTTTATTTTCACTATAAAATAACCTGTAGAAAAAGCAGAAACATCAATTTGAATATTTTCTGACTCTGGAATTAAGCTCTGAATTAATTTTCCATTTAAATCATAAATTTCTATGACTTCAGATCCATCTATTTTATTCGAGAAAATAATATTTAATTTATTTTCTATGAGACTGGGATAAAGACTAGGTTCATAGATTTTAATTCCATTATTTATTATTTCACAACCTTTATCGTTCCAATATTTTTCACAATGATGCGTTATACAAATTAATCCATTTGGACTTTCTTCTGTTACTTGTAAACAGATTTCATATAAACCGATTTGGTCTAAATTCTTTTTTAAAGGTTTTACATTACCTTCTAAATATTCATAACTTTTATTTTCTTTTTCAAAAGAAATACTCCAAGCATATTTAAATGTTTGAAAACAAGGTTTCTTATTTATTACAGGAGTAAATATATGCTCACAAAAACTATTTCCTTTTTCATGATTAAAATCAATTTCAACAGGAGAACAAGAAGAAAAACCATGTATTAATATATCATTAGTAAAAGCAAGATCTAAATATTCACAAGCATCAAAATTTTCATTTTCTTGATTTTGCGGAATTATCGCTGCTCTAATTCTAAGTGCGATCTCTTTATTCTTAATATCTAGAGGTAAATCAAATAAATAAAAGATGGATTTTTTTTCTAATGAATAAACTTCTGAATTTATTAAAATTTCATCTTCTGCCCATTCTCCATCTGCATCAAAATCTAGCCAAGCTTTTATTTTATATCCTAAATATGTCTCTACATCCAAAAGCGATTCATCTATCATAGTTTCAATACTTATTTGATATTGCTCTTCATTTTCTAAAACAGTACATCGGTCTAGTATTTCATTTTCTTTACAATTCAAATTTGAGCTACTTAATATTTTCTCTCCTTTTATAGATTGGATATTTATGGATTTAAAACTTAATAGATCACAAGCATTTTCTTGTGAATTATTCGGACAATAATTTATTTGTTGAGCAAATATAAATTGACTCAACAGTAGGGGAAAAAATATATTAATCCACTTTATCAATTGATTTATTTTTATTTAATTTTTACGAAAGAATTTAAATATATTTTATCTTCATATTTGATTTTTAAATAATGTAATCCATTTTTTAAATGTGAAACATGAATCCCATTTTTTAATATTACATCAATATTATTGACTTGAGTTTGATGTATTATTTTTCCGTCTACATTTATTATTTCTATAGCTGCTTCTCCTTCAATTTCTACATCAGAATAAATTAATGAGGAACTTGGATTGGGGAACAGATTTAAGTTTATAGTTTCAATATTAGGATTAAATATTGATGAAGTAATATTTTCTGTTACAGTATCACCCATGAAAATATTTTCATCACCAATCTCATAATCTGTATATATAAAATAACATAAAAACATTTCGTCCGTTGTTTTCAATCCTCTTGAAACATCTACAGGAGGGTCAGATGGATTATTGGGATTATTATCTGTATTATCATAGACTCCTTCACTATGTATTGTCGTTCCTACTGGTAAATATTCTATATAAGGATAGGTATAATATCTTTGCCAATTAAAATCCCATTGCGGTATATCAATCAAAGGAATAATGGTACCTCCTGGTGTCTCTGCCCAGACCTTATAAGATTTACCTAAATAATGCATATGAGGGCAAATTGAAATTAAAGACATCGGTTCTGAAAGCGGTTCTGTTTCTTGATGAAAGGTTTTAATCGTATTTGCAGGAATTGTTAAAGGTCCATCTTGAAGTATAGGGGCTGAATCAGATAATAACCAAGCTACATTTACGGCTCGTTCAATATTTTCAGGAGCCACAAATTGTAAATTCATAATTGTTGAATCTATTTGACCTATACCGCCAGGACCATAATGAATTTCAATTAAAAAATCAGCTCCAGGAGGTACAGCAATTCCCCAATTTTCGGGAAAAGAAGCAATATTTCCACCTGGTTGCCAAGCATTCATATAGTGGCTAATACTAGGTCCTCCTGTCGAATTATTAAAACCAGGCAAAGGATCCGCTAAGTCATTTGCTAATGAATTCCCCGAAAGATCATAAGATAGATCAGCGTGATGTACTATATTTTTTAATCCAGCGAATACTTCAATTTTATTCACATAAACTGTTTCGCTAAAATTAGTTGGAATAACGAACCATCTATATTCATCTGAATTACTTTGAAGTGTATATGGTTCAATCGCAACAGTGTAATCAATTGATTCTAATAAACTATTGCTCCCATTTACAAAAGAAGGAGGATTAGGTGCAATATTTAAATCACCAGATGGCGCTCCTTGATTTACCCAATCCAATATTTTTTGCTCTTCGTCTTGGGTTAAGAAAAACTCATCTGCAAAATGTCTATAATCCTGATCTGGTAGCCAAGGTGGCATTTGACCACTACTTATCGCATCCTGAATAAAGTATCTAAAATCATAAGCATCTTGATAGGTTGTGAATGAATAAGGTGCGATGCCTTGAGGTCGATGACATTCAACGCATTTATCATAGATAATTGAAGCTACATCTTCACTCCAATTAATTTGAGCATTTAACTGAAAGGATACAAAAAAGAATATGATGAGGGAAATTTTGTTTTTCATATTATTAGATCATTTACTTTTTAATAATACAAAAAAACTCGCTTCGATATAGTATCAAAGCGAGTTTTATAATCTAATTGTATATTATATTCCTAATATTCCACAAGGCTGGTATTTCTAGTCACTCGTATTTCTACTCTTTGGTTCATGTTTCTTTCTTTAGCCTCATCTGTTGCCATTGGATTATTTTTACCAAATCCATTATATTTTAATCTTGTTTTAGAAATCCCATATGCACTTACGTATTCATATACTTTTTTCGCTCTCCAAGTGGACAACCATTCACAATATTCATTATCTGGAAGACCATTGGTATATCCATTTATTTCTATCGTAAAAGTAGAATTTTGCTTCAAATAACCGATTAACTTATTCAATTCCATTTTTGTTTGATAAGTTAATTCATATGAATCATCTTCAAAGAATAAATTATTTAATGTAAATACATTCGTAGAATCATTTATTTCTTCGGTTATAACGTTGAATCGAAACAATCCTTTTTTGGCAGTTCCTGCCCAAACATCTCCTTCGCTATCGATACCGATGCAGAGTGTTTTATCCTGAGTATATCCAGTTTTTTTGTTGTATTGTTTTACTGATTTATCGGTGAGATCATATCTAGAAAAGATATCAGAAGCTAAATATAAGCGTCCATTATCATCAAAATACATGTTATTGACTTTTCCTTTAGTCGCTCCTCTTCTTAATACAACTCTATCCCAATTCCCTTCCTTAATTTTCCATAAATTACTATGACTCATTAACCATACTTCTCCATTTTTTTCAACAGCAGCAGTCATTTTCGAATTTGATTTATGCAATTTCCATACATTATTCATAATATGACAAACCCCTAAAGAAGTTCCTACCCAAAGTGCATTTGATCGATCTAAATGGATAAAATTAACTTCATTGGATCTTAAGTTAGAATTTGATTTTTTATACTGTTCTACTAATTGCATCGTAGATGTATTGTAAACAAATACTCCTTGTTTACGCGTACCTATCCAAAGTTCGTTTCCTTTGATTTTCATACTTGAAATCTGTGCACCTTTAAGGTTAAAGGATTTACTACGATCTGAACTTATGATTTTGCCCGATGCTAAAGCAGACCAAGCAATGTTATGATCCATTGCAATTGCAGTCACTGCTCCTTCTTCATGCATGGTTCTTACGCCTTCAAAAGAATTAAAAACATATAAACCTCGATGTGTACCTACCCATAGCTTTTCTGCATTATCTGCTAACAAACAATTGACAGGTACATCTTTTAAAAATTGATGACATTTTTCTACTGATCTTACTTTTTGAGCAAAAGTTAATACTGGTAGTAAAGTAATCAATACAAGGAAAAATCCTTTAAAGTTGATCTTTTGTTTCATTTAAAATTTGAGTTTCTGATCCAATACTTATAAGACGACATATTTGTAAAAATAGTAATGATTATAAGCATGATTTTTAATACTTTAACAGATGTTAAACTCTACAATCTATAATTAAAGGAATCAAAGATAATCGTCAAAACACCATATACAAAACATTTCATATGGTATTTTTTTATATTTATTGTTAATGTTATTTGATTTC
>JAHDFV010000125.1:8536-10581 GCA_020627985.1 Saprospiraceae bacterium | reverse complement strand
AGTACACTAAATCATCTTGATCATTATCACAAGGTGTAGAATCTGAGAATACTGTAAATGTAAAACCATCTAAAGGTAAACCTGTAAAATCTGCACAAGGAATATAAGCGGGATTTCCATCTTCATACATAATATCAAAAAGAGAAACAAGAACTGAACCACCATCACATTCTGAAGTAAATGTAAAATAAATAGAATGTTCTGGAGCAGAACCATCACCACATTCATCATAACCTGGTTCTCCTCCTGCTATATCTTCTCCTGTTGCAGAAGCTGTATTCCAACAATATGGCACGTTAGGATCCATATTAATTGCAAATAAGCAGTTATCTGCTCCACATTGTTCAGATACACATAGAGTAAAATCTTCGCCATGATCATCTCCTCCTCCATCAAATACTTGAAGATAAACTTTTGTCCCTGGCTCCGCTTCAATTTCAAAAGAGACATCTGTATCTCCACCGAGTAAAGAGCCTCCTCCCATTTCACAATCTAAAGGAATTAATCCAGAACAATCTCCTGTATAAGCAATTACTGTTAGATCAGAATCATCTGAACCTGCACCAATACCATCATCATCTCCTTCAATTAGAACTGTACCTGTAGGTGGAAGTGTAAAGCAATACCAAGTATCTCCACAATTTCCATTAGGGTTACAAGATTGCACATAAGGATCATTTAAAGATATGGTAGGTTGTCCATAATTTTCTAAATCCCAAATACCATCTCCTACAAAACAAGATTCATCTTGTACAACTAAAGGAATAGCATTAATACATTCATTATTAGGTGGTTCTATTGTTGCTGCATAATTTGGGAATAAATCTGTTATTGTAATATCAAATTGTCCTGATTGTCCAAATAATGATTGTCCATCTACTTGAATATAATAAGTATTTCCAGGTATAATACAAGATGTTTCTAGAATAAACTCAATTGCTGTATTAGGAAATACATCAGAATCAATTAATTCTAAATCTGCAAAATCACAGCTTGTTCCATTGGTTCCAAATAAATAAATTTCTGGTAAGAAATCTAAAATACTATTAGGATCTACTTCTATAGTAATATGACCAGAAGGAGGTGCTATAAATTCATACCAAACGGTTTGTTGTGCATAGCCAAATATACCTGGTTCATTCAATTCTACAGTAGCACAATCATTAGTTTGAGCAGTCAGTGTTTCTGAATTCAGAATAGTTCCAAAATCTCCTGCATCACAAATATCATCATTATAAGGAGCGACTGAGGAACCTGAGTCATCAACAATATTTAATGTAAAATCTCCACTTTGTAAATCTTCTGTTACAGAAGAACCATCTACTTGTAAATAATAAGTAACTGAAGGATCTAAACAAGGGATATCTACTGTTTCATCCCAAGAAAGACCTCCTCCATCCCATTCGTGTTCTACAGGAACCATTTGATCTGGATTACAAGAGCCATCAGCAGAATAATACACTGCTAATTGTAAATCTATATTATTTCCTCCATCTGAAAATGCATTGATAGTAACATTACCAGAAGCAGGAGGAGTAAAGGTAAACCAAACTGTTTGATCAATATCATCTGTACCTAATCCAAAACCAGGATCGGGTTCATCTGTTTGTATTGTAGCACAAACATTTGTAAATGTTGTTCCAGGATTTAGAGTACCTCCATTAGGAACAGTTCCTAAATCAATAGCAGTAGCACAAATATCATCATTAGACGCAGAGGTAATACTTCCATCGTCTATAATTTCTATTTGAAAATATCCTTCTATTCCTCCTATTAAATTATCTGCTCCATCTATTTGTAAATAGTATTGTTGTCCTGGTATTAAACAAGTTAATTCTATTGTTTCATCATAAAATCCTGGATCATATTCACTATCTATTAAAGTAAGAGCTGCTGAATCTAAACAACTTGCTCCATCATTTATATATACAGCTCCTTGCAAATCAATTTCATCACCTATACCATTAGGATCACTTAATAAATTAATGGTTACATTAGATAAATCATTAATTGAACAAGTAAAACATAATCAAATGGAATTTTTT
>JAHDFV010000125.1:6872-8526 GCA_020627985.1 Saprospiraceae bacterium | reverse complement strand
CATTAGATAAATCATTAATACCATCATTAGGAGCTGTAAAAGTGAACCAAACGGTTTGGTCAATTCCAAATGACGGAGTAGGTTCAAACATATCTGTATCTGCACAGAAATTATAATAATCTGTACCTGCAGGAATAGAACCACCACTTGGTACAGTCCCTAAGTCAATAGCATCTGTACATTGGTCATTTGCTGCTACAGGATCTACTGCAGTATTATTTGTAATTGTAATATCAAAGAAGCCTTGAAGGTTTACTGCTGAACCATCTACCATAATCCAATATGTAGTATTAGGTTCTAAGCATTGTACTTCTAAACTTTCAGAAAATCCAATATCTGGAGGAATTACATCTAAAGAAAGAGGATTATAAGAACTTGCAATTTCATATAAATTCCCTGTACAAGTACCATCATCAGAACCATAAACGGCAATTTGAGGATCCATCATATCAATATCAGAAGAAAATATATCAAATAAATCTTCTAAAGAAATAACTGATATATCTAGAGCATAACCAGGACCTGCTGCTGGAGTTGTGAATTCATACCAAACAGTATGATCTGGGGTAAAAGCAGCTGGAGTAGGATCTCCGAAGTTTTGAGCACAAAGATTATGTTCATCTACTAAGGTTTGTGGACCACCTGTAAATGGACTACCTGGGAAAGCTGTAGCATTACAGATTTCATCATGAGGCATTACTAATGTTTCTGATAATTCAGTTACACTAATTTGAAATTCTCCTTCTACTAATAAATCTGTTGGTCCTATTTCGTCCCAACCATCTATCATTATATAGTAGGTTTCTCCTGGAATTAAACAGAATATATCAGGAACTGTTTCATCAAATAAAATTAAATCAAAATCAGAATTTAATTCTATCATATCTCCTGTACAAGTACCATCTGAAGACATATATACTCCTACTTGTAAATTGATATCATCAGTACCAACATTTAAAGCTTCCACTGTAACAGAACCACTTGCAGGAGCTTCAAAAGTAAACCATACGGTTTGATCTAAATCTACTGGATTATCTAATAAATCTAAAATTACAGGATCTGTAGGATCTGTTGTAGCACAATAATTATTAAAGATTGTTGGATCTGTTCCATTTAGAGGACCTAAATCAACTGCAGTACAAGGGGTATCATTACCTGTTGGTTGATTTTCATCATGAGCTTCAATGGTTAGGTCGAAAACTCCTTCGACAAAATCTGTAGATAATAAACCTAAAGCTAAACCATCTACTAAAAGATAATACGTTTCTCCTGGATTTAAACAATCTACAAACATGTGTTCATCATTGAGAATATGCTCAGGAGAAATTCCTCCTCCTCCAAGTCCTGTAGGAATAGCATCTATAATTTCTTCACTTTCAGCGTGAACCAAAGCTATATTTTCATCATTTTGGCATAATACCGGATTCGTACAACCAGGAGGACAGAGTACAGGAGAAACTATTTCATATACTGCTAATTCTAATCGAATAGCATCTTCATAAACAGGTACTGGGAAAGGACAATAATCTCCTGTAAATAAATTTTCAGCCCAAATATTTACTGCTCCAGAAGGTGGAGCTATAAAAGTGTACCAAACTCCTTGCTCATTAGTAAAATTATTTGAATTATTAGACCCTGGAATAGTATAAGGTTC
>JAHDFV010000125.1:0-6862 GCA_020627985.1 Saprospiraceae bacterium | reverse complement strand
ATTTACTAGAAGGTGGAGCTATAAAAGTGTACTCCTTGCTATTATTTGATCTGGAATAGTATAAGGTTCAAAGAAATTATCTGCACAATGATTACTTTGATTGGGTAATGTAATTACTTGACCAGGTGTCATTTGAACTCCTCCATCTATAGCAATTGCATTACAAATATCATTATTAGGAGCAGGAGGCTCTTCTAAATCAGATACTTCTATTGTAAAATATCCTTCTATTCCATCTAAACCTTCAGAAGATAGTAGAGAAGCATTATCATCTCCATCCACCATAATCCAATAGGATTGTCCTGGGTTTAAACAATGAACATCAAATGATTCATCATAAGCATCATTTGGGGACAAATCTAACCCACAAGGATCAAATAAAGAATGTTGTTCGTCTATGAAATCTAATTGACTTGTTGTAAAAGCTGGGTCACAAACATCATCTAAAGTGGTATATAAAGCAACATAAACATCTAAATCAAAAGGTTCTAGAATATTCAGTATATCGGCTGTAGAATTAATACCTATATTTACAGAACCACTTGGAGGTGCTGTAAACTCAAACCAAACGCCTTGTTGTTCAGTATCATTCGCTGGAGTCCAAGGAGAAGGATCTGGTTGAGGAGCATCTGATAAATCACCTGTTGCACAAATATTAGATTGTAGAGGAATGGTAGTTGTTACAGGAGCTCCTGGTGCTGGTTCTCCTAAATCTTCTGATTTACAAATATAATCTGATGCTTGTACTATACCATCATCTGTAATACTAATTCCAAAGTTACCTTCTTCATCTGTATAAAGAGGTACAATACTGGAACCATCTACTAATAGATAATAGGTGGTCAAAGGTTGTGGACACTCTAAATATACTGTTTCATCGTAAGTAACATCTAAAATATCTACTCCATCTGCTACTTCTATCATGGTATTACAATCTCCATTATATTCAAAAATAGAGGCTTGTAAATCTATATCTCCAAATAAAGGAACAGGTCCTCCTTGAGGCTCAAGTTCTATGGTAAGAATTGTACCTACATTTGCTCCTGTTGTAAAAGAGAACCAAACACCCTGGTTGGCTGTCCAATCTGCTGGTTGGGGATCTGGAGAAGCACAATAATTATTATAAATTGTATTGTTTTCATCTCCTATAGTACCACCAAAAGGTACGGTACCTAAATCTATAATATTTCCTGTATCTGCACAATCATCATTGGTAGCAGAAAGGATGCCATTATCTGATATAGAAATATCAAAAGTTCCTTCAATATAATCATTAAGTAAAAGGAAAGGAGCTCCATCTACTAATAAATAATAAGTAGTATTAGGTTCTAAACAATTGGCATCTCCTTCTTCATCTGTAATGGCTAAAATATCATAATCTATGTCTGTAAATTCTGTTAGAGAACCACATGAACCAGAGAATAAAGAGTATTCTAAATTAATATCATCTCCTCCTGAATTAATAGCATCTATTGAAATAACTGAACCTGGAGTAGCCGAAGTAGTAAATTGAAACCAAACCGCTTGATTGTTGGTCCAACTTACAGGAGGATCGCCTGCAGAAGTTGCACAATAATTATTATAGTTAGTTCCGCCTATTGTTCCACCAGGAGAAAGTGTTCCTAAATCGATAGCGTCTGCACAGAAGTCGTTAGCATTAAAAGGAGCACCTATCCCATTTACAGAAATTTCATATGTTCCTACATCATCAGAATCATTACCATCAACTTGGATATAATATGTATCTCCTGCGGTAAGACATTGAACTTCCATATAAGAATTCTCATTAAACACTAATATAATGTCATCATCAGAATCTACATGGGAAAGAGAACCAAAAGCACAACTTGTAGTACCTGTTGTTTGATGCCATAAAGATATTTCAGTATCAAAATTAGTTCCTCCATGGTCTGTAGAAATGGCTACTAATGTATTATTAGGAGCTACAAAAGAATGCCATGTAGTATTAGAGGCAGAAATTCCTCCTTCAGGAGAGCTTGGTTCTCCTGCTTCTAATGAGGCACAAGTATTATTAACACTATAGACTGTACCATTAGGATTTATGGCTGCTGCGTTACATATATCATCATTAGTAGGAGGAATGACTAATGAACCTGTAACATTAATTGTAAAATTAGCAGTGGCAGTACTACTTCCTCCAACATTTATATTATAATTGGTACTACCTCCAGGAGCAGGAACTGCAAAATTATCACAAAATTCTACTAAACAAGATTCACTTACAATACAAGCAGCTCCATCATCCTCAAAAGCTCTAATACAAACTTGTAGTGTATTTGGATAAGAACAAACAAAATTTTGATTGTATTGTTGATTTGGGGGATTTGTAAAACAATTTGGAAATCCTCCACTTTCGGGATAAGTTGTCCAACCTTGCCCTGCAACATTTATTCTCCAATGAGGTTCTGGTCCTCCTCCCAAAAGACCATCAGTACAAGTTGTAGTAGATGAACCACTATTGATTGTGACAGTAACATTCACTTGTGCATTAATGCTATATGGTGCAACAAGTATTAAAAAAAATATAATAACTGACTTGTATAATAGACCTACAAAATTATTCATGTCAAGATTTCTTAAATTTAGTATATTGTGTTAATTTGTAATTAACTTTGTAAATATAGGAAATCTATTTAGGCTTAAGGAGAAAATCTCATTAAATTTTTGTCTTTTAGTCGTTAAAATATAATTAAAATAGGATGTGGTTTTTATTATCTAAACTAATTTATGTGTTTTTAAAACCACTTGTATGGATTTGTTTATTGTTGGGGTATGGTATATTGTTTCGTAAAAGAAAATATGCTATTAAATCTCTCTACTTGGGTGTTTCCTTATTATTTATTTTTTCTAATCCATTTGTTTTCAATATTGTATCTAGTTTTTGGGAAGCTGAACCTATTCCTATTTCTTCTATAGATTCTTCTTATGATTATGCTATTATTTTGGGTGGCTTTTCTAGTTATAACAAAAAAATTCCGCAACAATATTTATTGAATGAGAGAGGAGATCGGCTTACTAGTACTTTATCATTGTATTTTTCAAAGAAAGTAAAAAAAATATGGATTTCAGGAGGAGCGAGTCAAATTTGGGAAAAAACACCTAGTGAAGCCATTTTAGTTCGTGACTTTTTATTACAAATGGGTATTCCTGAAGAAGATATCATTCTTGAAAAAGATTCTAAGAATACTTATGAAAATGCTTTGTTTAGCCGTCAAATGATGGAAGATCGACAAGAGAATCCTAAATGTTTATTGATTACATCTGCCTTTCATATGCCTAGAGCTAAAAGATTATTTCGGAAACAAAAAATTGATGTTACACCTTTCCCTACGGATCATTTAGCGGTTCCTTTAAACCAACCTAGACATATTATCATTCCTGGAGGAAAGTATTTAGACCAATGGGATTTATTATTTAAAGAATGGGTAGGAATTATAGTGTATTGGATTAAAGGTGATTTGTAGTATTGTACAGAGTAAATGAGTCCACAAGCTACAGTTAGTTCATTTTCGCCTCAAAGATCAATTTCCTAATAAACTCTACTATTACTAAATTTTGACTACAGATTCTCTTAATGAGTTATCGATTCCTGCAAATAACAACAATTTGAATTCTTTAGGATGGATTTGTATATCATTAGAAAAACCTGTTCTTAAATCTGTAAGAGTTGCTTTTAAATCATACAAACGAATAACTTTCATTGGTTCTAATTTTTCATTTTCATTTTGAACATGATGAATTGTTATTCTAATAGGCAATGGTGTTTGATGAGTTCGATAAAAAAGATGAATGCCTTGTTCACCTTTCATTACATCCAATAGAGCATGAGAATCTGCAATTATTTTTTTAGTAATATCATTTCTTTCAAATTGAATATCTGCTTCAGTGAAATATGCTGTATGCAAATTCATTAAATATTCTATTTCCTTATTCCCTTTTCCATCAATACAAGAAGTATAATGAATTTCTATTTCATCTGATTCTTCTTTTAAAAAGCCCCTAGCATGTAAAGCTAAAAATGCAACATCTAAATAAGTATCAATAAATTCTGTTTTTAAACTATCAAATTGATCTAGCGCTAAGCGATAATATTCGTTTAATTCTGCAAGAGCTTGTTCTTGAAATAATTTATCTTTAATAAATTGTCGAATGCCCTTTGTAGAAACAGTACTTTTTTGAATATAACTATTTAAACCTCCTCCTTTTAATCTAAAAGGAATAACTGGGCCTCCTTTAAAATAATTGTCTCTAAAACCCAACATGGTTTCTCTGACTTTTTCTTTGGTATTGATTAATCTATCTTTAAAATCATAATATTGCCAATTTAAGTCATCTGCACTGCTTCCTACTACAATTATATCATCTTCTTGTTCATTGATATGTTGGTTTTCAAAACGCTTGATTTCTCTTTCTATTCTTTCAATAATTCTTAATAAATTACCATAAAAATGTTTTCCTTTTTTTTCATTAGGAAGAGCAGGTAACCAATCTATTTTATTACTTTCTTGAAATTCTAATGGTGTTATTTTAGGTTTTATAACATCATTATCTAATAGTATATCCATAATTACAGGAGTTGTACTATCAGACAAAAGTAATTGTTCGGCAGAAAGAGCCGTTAAATCTTTTTCGATTTGACGTTTTAAAGCTCGTCCCCCCATTGTTTCATCGAATCCTCGAGGAGATACCCAATTTAATGCCTCTTCAGAAATATTAAGAATAGTAGTTCTTCTGACAAAACCATCCCGTTTTAATAATTCATTAATTTGTAATTGAGCAATTCCTAAGATATGTTTTTGCTGTAAAGGTTTGAAAATAATAATTTTATCAATTCTATTGACAAATTCAGGTCTAAATCTATTTTCTACGGCTTTTCTATATACTGCATCAATATCATCTTGATTTCGACCAAAACCTACACGAGAAGATACTAAATCTGCTCCTACGTTTGAGGTCATAATAATAATAGTATTAGAAAAATCAACCGTACGTCCTAAGCTATCTGTTAATCGTCCATCATCTAATACCTGAAGTAATAAATCATGCACTTTAGGATGGGCTTTTTCAATTTCATCTAAAAGTACAATTCCAAAAGGATTATATCGAACTTTACCTGTTAATTGTCCTTGAGGATTATAGGCATCACCAATTAAACGAGTAACGGATTGTTCGTCAATAAACTCATTCATATCAAAGCGAAGCAGTTCTTCTTCTCCTCCTAATATATATTGAGAAAGGACTTTAGCTGCTTGGGTTTTTCCTACTCCTGTTGGACCAATAAATAAAAACGAGCCTTTAGGTTTTGCAGGGTTCACCAATTTAGCTTTTATGGTATGAATTGTATCCGCTAAAGCATCCACTGCATCATCTTGTCCTACTAAATTTAAAGCTATTTCATTTCTTACATCATTCTTTTTAAATGTAATGGTATCATCTGTAATAATTCTACTCAAGCCACTAAAATCTTCAAATTCTTTTTCTACTTCTGCTACATCTATTTCTTCAAACTTATATTTTACAGCCATTTGATTGAGTAAACGCATGACTCCTCCAGGTAGCGCTTGTCTTTTAAAATAATTTCTATGAATAGAAAATAATTTATAAACCGCATGAGCAGATACATTACAACCAAATTCTAATTCTAATAATTTTCTTCGTTGTAATACCATTTTTACGGCTGTTTCCATTTCGGGTTCTTCTACTCGAATTACTCGAAATAAATCAGCAAATCGTCTGTCTTTTTCTTGGACAATTTTCCATTCTTCAGGGCTTGCTAAAAGAATCACTTGAATGAGTCTTTTCTCTAAATAAGGTTTTAATACATCACTTAGAGTCATATCATTTTGAGAAGATTTTCCTATTCTTAATAAAGCCACTGCATTATCAAAAAATAGTTTATCTGTCGCTTTATCTTTTATTTTTTTTATAAGCGATCTTCTTTCTTTTACAAACTTTAGGATAGATTCAAACCGTTTTTGCCACATTCCTACGATACTCATTCCTGCAATCACTCTAGTAGGATCTATATACCAGACTTTTTGTAATAATTCAGGAGTATTTTGATTCTTATTTTTTAAATATCTATATAATGATTCATGCAAAATACTTTTTTTGCCTACTCCTGATTTTCCAACTAAAACAAAGGGCGTATTTTCATCAGAAAAAATAGATTTCCCTAATCGATTTACTATATCTTCTCTATACCAAGCAGACAATAATTCTCTAGGATATCTTTCATTCAAATCATGTCCTACTTTATATATTTCTGTTTCTCCATAAAATTCTGTTGCCCCTCCCATAGAAGCAAAAAACATTGAAGAATAATTGATTTCATGAGGATATTTTTGAGCATTAACTTTTACTGTACAAGAAATTGTAGATTGGAATTCATTTTTTTCAGAAGTATATTGTTCTATATCTATATTGGCTCCTCCATTATTTTTTTTATAAGATCTTAATAATTTTTCTAAAACTCTTCCGACCTCTTTTTTAATTTGATATTTCCCATTTTCGTCTGTAGCAAGGATGAACATAAAGTTATTGAAGTTCGGCAAGAATACATAATGATTCTCTTTGAGCTCAAAATAGATATAGCAAAAATTTCCTCGAACATATTGTTTTCCTAAGCTAAACTCAAAATGTTCTACTTTAAAGGTAGCTTTAGGATTAAATCGAAACCAGAGATAATTAGGCAAACTAGCTCTATTCAGTTCAAAATGTTCAAAATAGTATTTCATTTCTGAACGAAAACCAGACTCTGCTTTTTCAAACCTGCGATGAGTAACTACTGGATATGAAAAGAATAAAGGGCGAATTTGATAATTCAATTTACCTTCTATTT
>JAHDFV010000124.1 GCA_020627985.1 Saprospiraceae bacterium | reverse complement strand
GAAATGGATATTTGCGTTTCTAAGGATAAAAAAATAATCGTTACACATGAACCTTGGATGTCCAGCAAAATTTGTTCTCCTTTGGATACCTCTCTAATTCTAAATAAAGAAAATGAAAAAGATTTTAAACTCTTTGAATTAACGGCAGAAGAAATAAAAGAATTTGATTGCGGCTCTAAAGGAAATTCAAGATTTCCTCAACAAAAGAAAACAGCGACACATAAGCCTACATTATTAGAAATGTTTACTGCTGTTGAAAATCATATTGCAAATCATAAAAAGGAAAAAGTAAAATTTAATATTGAAATTAAATCTTATAAAGATTGGTATAATATTTACATACCAGAACCTGAAGAATTTGTTGATTTATTAGTAAAAGAATTAAAAGATTCTGGCATTGATAAAAATAGATTTGTACTTCAATCTTTCGACTTAGATATATTAAGAGTACTTCATAAAAAGTATCCAGAATATACTTTAGCTTTATTAATTGAGAAATCTTTTGATGTAGAAAAAAATATTCAGGAGTTAGGATTTACACCTCCTATTTATAGTCCATATTATTTATTACTCAATGAAGTAAGTATGACGACTTGTAAAAAATTAGGATTAAAAGTAATTCCCTGGACCGTGAATAAAGTAAAAGATATGGAACGATTAATTTCTTTAGGAATTGATGGTATTATTACAGATTATCCTAATCGGATTAAAGAAGTAAAAACGAAATGAAAGAAATTCTAGAATTAAAAAGTAAATTATTTAATGCTTGTAGTTTTTATGTTTTAGAGAAAATTGACTTAGCAAAAAAAGGAATCAAAGCCGCTCAAGATGCTGCTAATAATGAAACGAAAAGCAGTGCAGGTGATAAATTTGAAACAGGTAGAGCCATGATGCAAATCGAAAGAGATAAATATGCTCGTAAATTATCTGAAGCGATTGTTTTAAAAAATATATTATCTCAAATACCTATTGACAAGATTCATTCTGATATAAAAAACGGAAGTCTTGTATACACCAATATGGGAATATTTTTTATTTCTATTAGTGCTGGAAAGTTATTGATTGATGATGGAAAATATTTTGCTATTTCTGAAGCAGCCCCAATTGTTTTACAATTAAAAAAAATGGGGCTAAATGAAAAAATAATATTTAATCAACGAGAATTAATTTTAAATAATATCCAATAAAAAAACCGCTTGAAAATATCAAGCGGTTTTTTTATTTATAATGAACGTTGAATTAATCTAATGTCTGCTTAATTTCAATAATTTCGTAGCCTTCAATTACGTCACCAGGCTTAATATTATTGTAATTTTTAACCGTTAATCCACATTCCATATTTTTAGCGATTTCTTTCACATCATCTTTGTATCGTTTTAACGAACCTAATTCAGCTGTTTGACCTTCTTTGGTTGGATAAATTACAATACCATCTCTAATAACACGGATTTTAGAATTTCTTTGAAGCTTACCTTGTGTTACAAAGCAACCCGCAACAGATCCCACTTTTCCAATTTTATATACTTCACGAATTTCAACTTCGCAAACCACTTTTTCTTCCTTGGTTGGTTCTAACATTCCTTCTATCGCAGATCGAATCTCTTCAATGGCTTGATAGATGATCGAGTATGTTTTGATTTCAACACCTTCTTTTTCTGCTAATTTACGAGCACCTCCTGAGGGTCTTACTTGGAATCCAACGATGATCGCATCAGAAGCTGAAGCTAACATTACATCCGATTCGATGATCTGTCCAACCGCTTTATGAATCACATTAATTTGTACTGTTTCTTGAGATTGCTTCAATAAAGCATCAGATAATGCTTCAACAGAACCATCCATATCCCCTTTCACAATTAAGTTCAATTCTTTAAACGAACCTAAAGCTAAACGACGACCAATATCTACTAAATTAATACGTTTTGCTGCTCTATTTGCTTGCTCTCTAGATAAGATCATACGTTTTTGAGCCAACAAACGAGCTTCTTGCTCAGTTTCAGTTACTTTGAATTTCTCACCTGCTTGTGGTGCACCACTCAAACCTAAAACTAGAACTGGAGTAGAAGGCCCTGCTTCTTTGATTCGTTTTCCTTTTTCATTAAACATGGCTTTCACCTTACCTGAATGTTCTCCAGATACCATTGAATCACCTATCTTTAATGTTCCTGTTTGGACTAAGGCTTTACTTACGTACCCTTTTCCTTTATCTAAAGAAGCCTCAAGAATTACGCCTTGTGCTCCTCTTTTCGGATTTGCTTTTAGATCTAACAATTCTGCTTCCAAAAGAATCTTTTCTAAAAGTTCATTTACATTAGTACCATGTTTAGCAGAAATATCTTGAGACTGGTATTTACCACCCCAATCTTCTACTTGAAGATTCATTCCAGCTAATTCACCTTTAATTCTTTCAGGGTCAGCACCTGGTTTATCAATCTTATTGATGGCAAAAACCATAGGAACTTCAGCTGCTTGAGCGTGACTTATCGCCTCTTTGGTTTGAGGCATTATTTTATCGTCAGCAGAAATAATGATGATCGCAACATCTGTTACTTTCGCACCTCTTGCTCTCATTGCTGTAAAGGCTTCGTGACCTGGTGTATCTAAAAACGTAACTTTTCTTCGAGCATCACCTTCTCCTACAAAAACTTCATATGCACCAATGTGCTGCGTGATTCCCCCTGCTTCACCATCCGCAACATTTGCTTTACGCACGTAATCCAATAATGAAGTTTTACCATGATCTACGTGACCCATTACCGTTACAATTGGTGCACGTGGTACTAAATCTGCTGGATCATCAATGATTTCTTCCTCTTCTTCTAATGCTTCTTCTGCATCAACAAATACCACTTCATGATCAAATTCCCCTGCAACGATTTCAATGATTTCTGCATCTAAACGTTGATTTAAGGTTACAAAATAACCTAAATTCATACAGGTCATGATCACTTCTGTAGGATTCACATCCATCAAATTAGCAAGTTCTGAAACAGAAACGAATTCCGTTAACTGGATTCTTTCATCTCTGTTTTCAATTTCTTGCTTTTCTCGATCTTCTCTTTTCTTTATTCTTGACTCTCTTCTTACTTTCTGACGTTTATTACCACCACCTTGTAATCTAGCTTGAGTCGCTTTGATTCTATCTTCAATTTGCTTTTTAGAAATCTCTTTTACATCATCTTTCTTCTTATTATTTCCGCCACCTCTCTGATTTCTTTTTCTTACTGGAGCGCCATCTGTTCGCTTATTCCCTTCAATGGTTTTTTTAGCGACTTTTTTACGTTTCCTTCTTCTTTTCTGATTATCAGAATTTTCTGTCTTTTTCTTATCTCCTTCTCCTGGCTTGTCTTTTCCACCAACTTTTTTCTTGCCTTTGGGCTTAGGTTGAAATTTAGAAAGATTTATCTTTCCTTTTATTTTCAATCCTTCTAATTGTGGTGTCTTTGCTCTAAATTCAGGATCTTCTTCTGGAGCTTTCGCTTCTGCTGGTACTTTCTCTGTAACTGGATTAGCTTCTTTCTTTTCAACTTTAGGTTCCTCCTTCTTAGGTTCTTGTTTTTTAGGCGTTTCCTTTTTAGGAGTCTCTTTTGGTTTTTCTGTTTTAGGTTCCGCTTTTTTCTTCTCTTTTTTCTTAGGCTTCTTTTTCCCGATTTCGTCTAAATTAATCTTACCTAAAACTTTAAGACCTTTCTTCTCATCCTTTTTTTCTACAGGAGTCTCTTCAATTTTTTCTACCGCTTTTTTCTCTTCTTTTGGAGGAGCAACCACTTCTGGTTCTTTCTCTACTTTTGCTTCCACAACTTCTTCCTTAACTTCTTCTACTGGTGCTTCAACAACAGGAGGTTTATTGAATGTTAAAGGAGGTGGAGGTGCTTTAGCTGTACTTGGAGGCGGAGGCGGAGATGATGTCGGATCAGATAAATCCAAAGAAAACTTTTGTTCTTTCTTTGGGGCATTGAATTTCATGTTCAGTTGATCCGCTTTCTCTTTGATATTCATGGACGCACTGAACTCTTTCAACAAGGATTGCTCCATTTCTGTTGAAACCTTCGCCGTTGGTTTGTTCTCAATTTCGAACCCATTGTTATTCAGATAATCTACAATCGTAGATAATCCAACATTAAGTTCTTTTGCTATTTTAACTAATCGTTTAGCCATACATTCTTTTCAACCCAAAAAGGGTTATTCCTAAAATCTAATTACAAAGTTAATTAAACCAACCATATTGGTTTAAAAACAATTCAATTCAAAGCGATAATTTTGAGAAATTAGGCTAAAAAACCCAATTTCTCATATTTTAAAGGACTAAAACATCTAAAAGATGCTTTAATCGTTGAATTCTTCTTCAAGGATTTTAGTGACTTCGTCTATCGTTTCTTCCTCTAAATCTGTTCGACGCAACAATTCTTCTTTGCTTAATTCTAAAACACTTTTTGCTGTATCACAACCAATGTTCTTGAATGCATCAATCACCCATCCTTCAATTTCATCTGTGAATTCATCTAAATCCACATCTACTTCGTATTCTTCAGTATCTCGATAAACATCTATTTCATAGCCAGTAATTTGACTCGCTAATTTAATATTTGTTCCTTTTTTACCAATAGCCAATGATACTTGATCAGGCTTTAAAAATACAGAAGCTCTTTTGGTTTCTTCATCCAATTCAATACTCGTCACCTTTGCTGGTGTTAAGGATCTTTGAATAAATAAAGATAAATTATTAGTCCAGTTGATGATATCAATATTTTCATTCTTCAACTCCCTAACAATTCCATGAATCCTTGATCCTTTCATACCTACACAGGCACCTACAGGGTCAATTCTATCATCATATGATTCTACCGCTACCTTGGCTCTTTCACCAGGAATACGGACAATCTTTTGAACTGTAATTAATCCATCCTCAATTTCTGGAACTTCTTGTTCCAATAATTTTTCCAAAAATGTTCCACTAGTTCTAGAACAAATTACGGTTGGATTATTATTAATCATTTCAACGTCTTTAATGACAGCTTTCAACATATCTCCTTTACGGAAAAAGTCTCCACGAATCATTTCACGACGGGGCAATACTAATTCATTTCCATTTGAATCATCGATAACTAGTATTTCTCTTTTCAATACTTGATGCACTTCTGCTAAGATGATTTCTCCGACTCTTTCCATATACATTTGGCGAACCTGCTCTTTCTCTAATTCCATTATTCTAGAAATTAAAGTTTGACGAGCCGCCATAATAGATCTACGTCCAAAATCTTGTAATGTCAATTGTTGATAAAATTCTTCACCAACTTCGTAATCTTCATCTGAAATTCTTGCTTCAGAGATTGAAACCTGACTTCTTTCATCAGTTACCTCACCATCAGGTACAATTTCTCGTACTCTCCAAAGTTCAAGGTCACCCTTAGTCGTGTTAACAATTACGTCAAAATTATCATCAGACCCATATTTCTTTTTGATTAATGTACGGAATACATCTTCCAATACACGAACCATCGTGGGTCGATCTATGTTTTTCCCAGCTTTAAACTCGGAAAAAGTATCTACCAAATTCATAACATCATTTCTTTTATGATTTTTTAAATGATACTTTCACAATAGCTTTTTCTATTGCGCTAAAAGGTATATTTCTTTCGATTGTCTTTACAATCTTTTTTTTGCCTTGTTTTTCTTTCTTGTCATATTGAATGACTATTCCTTCTTCATCTACTTTCGTCAAAATGCCCTTTTCTCGGACATTTTTTCCTTCTTCGACTGTTGTTATTTCAAGCGTTCTACCAATATTTTTAGTAAACTGCCGAGGTAATTTCAAAGGTTTTGAAATTCCAGGAGAGGATACATCTAAAATATATTTTTCTCCTAAAAATCCTTCCTCATCAATTCTTTCTTGTAAATTTCTATTGATCTTGGATGTCGCGCCTAAAGAAAGACCCGAATCACTATCTAAAAAGACTTCTACTTTATTATTTGCAGGATTATGCTTTACTTCTAAAAGATAATAATCCTCATACCCTGGCTCTTCAAATAACTCCAATACGAATTTTTCTATTCGTAATTCTTTCATTTTACATATCGGTTTTGACAAAAAGAAAGAGGGAACATTTTTGTTCCCTCTTTCAAATATTTCCCAATTGTGATGCAAATATACATAATATTTAATAAAAAGGGAAATTTATAAGAAATGTTCTAAATGGCTATTATTTCTTATTCATATAATTTTTGTAATCAATTAAACTTTGTTTTACAATTTCTAGAGCTTTCTCTTTCCCTTGAAATTGCTCAATAACCACTTCTTTCTTTTCTAAAATTTTATAATCTTCAAAAAATTGTCTGAGTTCTTTAAAAAAATGATCTGGTAATTCAGTGATATTATCAATGTAATTTACACTCATATCATCTTGAGCAACCGCAATAATTTTATCATCCATTTCTCCTTGATCGACCATTTGCATCACACCAATGACCTTTGCTCTCACGAGACATAATGGTACGATTTCTATTTGTGATAAGACGATAATATCAAGAGGATCTTTATCATCACAATAGGATTGTGGAATAAATCCATAATTAGCAGGATAATATACAGACGAATAAAGAACTCGATCTAATTTTAATAAACCAGAATCTTTATCTAACTCATACTTTGCTCTATTGTTTTTAGGAATTTCAATAATTGCATTTACAATTTCGGGAGCATTTTCTCCTGCCTCTACGGCGTGCCATGGGTGTTTCATCTATTAATCTTTTTCTAAAGCTGTTTTTAATTTTCGTTTATTTAAATATTTTGAAATCAATCCTTTCTTGGGAGAAAAGAAAACAGCTAACATATAAAATAGGGTTGATGTTATTACAATTGCTGGACCAGGTGTAGTATCTAAGAGTATTGACATATTCACACCAATCAAAGATGCCAAAAACCCAATACAACCTGAAATCACTAAAACTCTTTTTAATTTATCAGATAAAAGCAATGCAGTTGCTGCAGGTGAAATCAACATCGCAACCACTAATATGACACCAACCATTCTCATTGATGCGACGACAGCGAAGGAAAGAATTAGCATCAAAAAATAATAGATTATATTGGTTCGAATGCCCATAGTTTCAGCAACAATTGGCTGAAAAGTTGTTGCAAATAATTGCCGATAAAAGATAATGACACTACCTATAACGATTACGGTCACAAAAGAAGTAATCATCAAATCTTCATCAGAAACTCCTAAGACATTTCCGAAAAGCATGTCTTTCAAATCCAGATGTACACCATGATTTTTACTTAGTGCAGAAATTCCAATAACTCCAATGGAGAACATTGTAGTGAATACTATACCTATTGCTGCATCGTTTTCCGTTCTGACATTCTTTTGTATCCAGGTAATAAAAATTGCTGCCAGCAAAGCAGCAATTACAGAACCAACAAAAAAGGCAATGGAATAATAATTTTCTAAAATCTCTTTACAAGCCTCTGGATCAATCCCATCACAAAAAAGATAAGCTCCACCTAAATTAACCGCTATAAAAGCGAAAACTACACCTGGCAAAACTGCATGTGATAGAGCATCACCGATCAAAGACATATTCCGAAGGACAATAAAACAACCCAAAACACCACACATAACACCAACCATTAATGAAGCCATTAAGGCTCTAGGAGCCCAGGGATTAGATTGATAAATCTCTATTAAATAATTGATTTGGTCCACTTACTTTTTCTCTTTTTAGACTCGTCTAAAATTATTTTTCTACAAAACTAATTCTTTTTAACTAAAAATACTTGAAAAAGCGTACCTATAGTGTACTTTTGCCGTCCAATATTATGTATTAGGAAATTAAAAGTCATCCTTGTATACTTTTTTTTGTTAATTATAACAATTAGTGGGAAACATCAAAAAACTTTCGGACGAAGAACTCCTAAAGTTGTATTTAGAAAAAAGATCTGACCAATACTTCAAAGTCCTACATGATAGGTATATTAATAAAGTTTATAGTAAAGCTATTTCTTTATTAAAAGATGAAGCAATGGCACAAGATGCGGTACAAGAAATATTTCTAAAAATATTCCTCAACCTTTCTAAATTCACTTTTCGATCAAAATTCTCAACTTGGGTATATTCCATTTCGTATAACTATTGTATTGACTTGTTGAGAAAGCAGAAAAAGTATAAAAAACTTTTTACTGAGGAAAGTGACAATCAACCTGATTTAAAAGCAGACGAATTAAACGAAAAATTTCTAAAGGAGATAGAATTCCAAAGACTAGGTAAAGTCTTGGATAATATTCCTATAGATGATAAAACCGTCCTTATGATGAAATATAAAGACGATTTAGGCATAAGAGACATTAGTGCAATCATTGGCAAATCTGAGAGTGCTGTTAAAATGAAAATTAAAAGAGCAAAAGCAAAAGCAAAAAAAACCTATAACAATTTATTTCCGAACGAGTAATACACAAAATAAAAAAGGCTGAGTTATGGCTGAGAATAATAATTTTAAAGATATAGACAATTTTGAGGCATCGGAAGATTTGAAGAAAAAGTCGCTTACAAATACAAAGGGCAGTATCAGTACGGTACAGAGTTTTTTTAATATTTTAGATTTATATGTAACCAAATTTTTTGATACTTTCATTCATTCTGTAAAGGATGAAAGTGAAAAAACAGGTTTGGCTAGTGGTATTGGCTTATTATCACATGATGATAAAGAACAACCTGATGAGAACAAAGAAGATGATGATGAAAATCCAATTGAATAAAGCTTATAATAAAGAGTAAAAACTTTTTCATCATAGTAACTATTGATGACATTTGTCGTCACTATATAAGTTTTAAAACAATCACAAGGGACCAAAGAATTATGTTTAAAACAGCTTTTTTTATGGGAATTGATTTCCAAAAGATTTTTCAAGACATTTTTTCAAAGTTTGGAGATGCTATTCCAGGTATAGTCGGTGCTATAATCGTTTTTATTCTGGGATGGATTCTTTCTTCAGTTATAGCAAGAATCATCAAAAAACTTTTATCAAAAATAGGCATTGATAAATTTGCAGCAAATTTAAACGATGTAGATTTATTTTCTAAAATGAGTTTAGAATTAAAACCAAGTACGGTTTTATCTAAAATATCTTATTACTTATTATTATTAGTTACCATGATGGTAGCTGCTGAAGTTTCGGGTTTACAGGAACTATCCGATTTAATGAGTAAAATAGTTGAATATGCTCCAAAAGTTTTATCTGCATTTATTATTACGATCATCGGATTAGTCATAGCAGATTTTATTCGAAAAATGATTGTTACGGCTTGTGAATCTGTAGGAATACCTTCAGGTAGAATTATTGCAAGTTTTATTTTTTACTTCCTTTTTATTACCATTTTAATTACTGCACTCAAACAAATTGGCATTCCTACAGAATTAATTTCAACGAATGTTACTTTAGTTATTGCAGGTATCGTCATCGCTTTTGCTATTGGATATGGTTTTGCATCTAGGAATGTAATGGAAAGTATCTTATCCTCATTTTTTTATATCAAAGGAAAAGTACATGTAGGCAATGTTATCCGTTTAGGAAATATAGAAGGAGAAGTTATAGGAATGGATAGCACATCAATCATTTTATTAAAACAAGATAAAAATAAAATTATAATACCTCTAAGTAGATTTGCTGAAGAGGAAGTTGAAATCATCAACTAAAGGGAATAATCAGAAACTTATTTATTAACACATTAGAAATTTTTAATCTAATTAAAAATCACTTTCAAGATGAAAAGGATTTCACTATTATTTGTATTATTAACATTTTTAGCAACAACTAGCTTTGCTCAAGATGAAGAACCACCAAAAGAAGGTTGGGACACAGGATTAGGTATAGGTTTAGACTTAACTCAATTATTACAAATCAACCCTAGGGTTGGTGCGGGTGAAAACAAAATTGCACTAGGTGGTGCTTTAGGACTTTTTGCTAATTGGAAAAAAGGTAAATATGCTTGGGATAATTCAGCTTCATGGATTATTGGAGTTCAACGTTTAGGAACAGGTGTACTAGGAACCATTGGATTTGAAGACGAAAAAATTCCATGGCAAAAATCTATTGATGAATTACGTTTCAGTAGTAAATTTGGTTATGCAATCACTGAAGATAAAAAGTGGTATGCGGCAACAGAATTATCTTTCATGAGCCAATTATTGAAGACTTATGCTGGTAGCCTTATGAGTGATTTAGGTACAGGTGCTGATCCTATCGCTAAATTCATGAGTCCTGGTGTAATTACTTATTCTATTGGTATTGATTGGAAACCAAATGACAATTTCAGTTTATACTATTCTCCTATTGCAATGAAATTCCTAGTAGTAGGAAGTGACGCAATAGCAGATGATCAAGCTATTGATGCTGATGGTGTTGGGCTAGGTACTTCTGTACATGGTAACCCATGGAGATCTTCTACTGATTATGATAATGTAAACTTCCAATTTGGATCATTATTAAAGGCTCAGTACAATAACAAGTTTTGGTCTTTCCAAGACGGAGACAAAGAAGCGCATAGAATTTTATTCAAGACTTACTTGTCATTATACTATGACTATTTACAAGGTGCTAAGAAAGATGATAATCCTGGTTACAAAAATCACGTAGATT
>JAHDFV010000123.1:7548-10665 GCA_020627985.1 Saprospiraceae bacterium | reverse complement strand
TGATGATTTAGACTTATTGGATCCGATGGTAAGTAAAAAAGGTGTGCTTTCTGCTAAAAAGATGTGTGCTCAAACTTTACCGCTTAATGATCCAAAGATTTCTCCTTTGTATGGTACTTTTATAGGATTTCCTAAAACTGTAATGTATATTGGTGGTCAAGATATTTTTACTCCTGATGCACTTTTAGCCTGCGAAAAAATGAAAGAATCTGGTGTAGAATTAGATATGGTATTTGAACCAGAAATGCCTCATATTTATCCATTATTGCCTTTTATGGTAGAATCTAGAAATGCATTTAATGATATTCTTCAACATCTTAAAAAGAATATAAATTAAATCAATAAATGACTAAATTCTTTTCTGAATTTAGCAATCTTAGGACCTATAACAATTGAACAATACGGGTTTTTATCCTTGTTTAAATTGTAATAATTCTGATGGTAATCTTCAGCTTTATAAAATTGAAGCAAAGGAACAATTTCTGTTACAATTGGATCATCCCATAAATTCGAAGAGTCTGCTTTTTGTTTAGAATTTTCAGCTATTTTCTTCTGAGTATCATTTTCAAATAAAATAATCGAACGGTATTGAGGCCCCACATCATTTCCTTGACGATTTAATGTTGTAGGGTTATGCGCATGCCAAAACAATTCTACAATATGTTCGTAAGTAATTTTATTGGAATCAAAGGTAATTTGAACCACTTCTGCGTGTTTCGTTAATTTAGAACAAATCTCTTTATACGTCGGATTTTTAATTTTCCCACCTGCATATCCAGATACAATTTTTTCAACTCCATTTATTTGTTGAAAAACAGCTTCTAAACACCAAAAACATCCTCCTCCTATTGTTGCAATTTCTAACGATTTCATACATTGATTTTATTGATCTTTAAAATAAACAATTTTAATCCATTAGAGTTCTAAACGAAAGAAATTAATCCATAATTCTAGGATTATCATACGTTTGTCCAAAAAAAACAACTTATTGGAAGTCAATTGTTACATTTGCAATACAATAACGTAGATATACAAAAAAGAAAATTAACCTTTTATTAATTATAATTCACATGAAAAAATTCTTCACATTCGTATTTGCATCTTGCCTTGGAGTTATGCTGGCTTCTATCGTAGGATTTGGACTATTATTTATGACCATGGCTGCCTTTGGTGCAGCTGCTGGCGGAGGTAATAACGTAAAAGTTGAAAATAATTCTGTTTTGACTTTAGATTTCAGTACTGCTGTTCCTGAAAAAACAAATAATGTTGCTGCTGATCCAATGGCATTCAATTTTGATCAGAAAAAGACGGTCGGATTATTAGATATGGTTCGTTCCATCGAAATGGCAAAAGATGACAATAAGATTAAAGGAATCTTTTTGGATCTTTCTTCTACTGCTATGGGTAGTGCAACTGCTACTGTTGTAAGAGATGCTTTACTTGATTTTAAAGATAGTGGGAAATTCATTTATTCTTATGCTGATAACTATTCTCAAGGAGCATATTATATGGCTTCAACAGCAGATTCTATTTTTGTCAACCCAAGAGGTGGAGTTGAAATAAAAGGATATGCTTCTTCCATTCCATTCTTTAAAGATATGTTGGATCGTTTAGGCGTAAAAATGCAGATTTATTACGTTGGTAATTTCAAAAGTGCAACAGAGCCTTATCGATTAAATGAGATGAGTGCAGATAATAAATTACAAGTTCGTGAGTATATGAGCGGTTTATATCAGGTCTTTTTAGATGATGTTTCTAAATCTAGAAATATGACATCACAAGAACTGCATGAAATTGCTGATAAATACGAATTAAGAAATAGTAAGGATGCCATTAATTACGGTTTTGTAGATCGTTTAGCTTATAGAGATGAGTTAATTGATGCCTTAAAAAATCAATTAGGATTAACTGGGAAAAAAGACAAAGTAAAAACTGTAGGTATTGCTGATTATTCTACTAAATTGAAAAAGGATTACAAAACGAAAGATAAAATTGCTGTTGTTTTTGCAGAAGGTTCTATCGTTGATGGAAATGGTGAAGCAGGTAGTATTGGAGGAAAAAAATATTCTAAATTAATCCGTAAGATTCGTAAAGATGAAAAAGTAAAAGCCATTGTAATTCGTGTAAATTCAGGAGGTGGTAGTGCATTTGCATCTGAAGAAATTTGGAGAGAATTAGAATTAGCAAAAGCACAAGGATTACCTGTAATTGCTTCAATGGGTGATGTAGCCGCTTCAGGTGGTTATTATATTTCTTGTAATGCAGATACTATCCTAGCAGAGAAAAATACGATTACTGGTTCTATCGGTGTATTTGGAATGATTCCTAGTGCACAGGAAATGCTTAAAGATAAATTAGGTGTTCAATTTGATACAGTAAAAACTGCAAAATTTGCTACAGGAATTTCTCCTTTTATGGATATTGATGATGAAACGGGTGAAATTATTCAGGAAGGAGTAGATGAGATTTATGAAATCTTTTTACAACGTGTTGCTGAAGGTAGAGGAATGACTACGGAGGAAGTAAACAATGTAGCTCAAGGACGTGTTTGGACTGGTTCTAAAGGAAAAGAAATTGGATTAGTTGATGTTTTAGGAGGTTTAGATGATGCTGTGGAAATTGCTGCAAATAAAGCTGGATTGGATAAATATAGAATTTCTCAATATCCAACTAGTAAAGAACCTTTACAAGCATTTATTGAAAAAATTACTGGTCAAGAAACTTCTGCTGCTGCTAGTATTAAGGATGAATTAATTCGTTCTGAATTAGGTGAAGAAGGATATGAAGTTTATATGATGATGAAAGAAATGAAAAATATGAAAGGGCCTCAAGCTCGTATGCCATTCGAAATTCGCACTTGGTAAATATTCCATTCATAAATAAAAAGCCTGCATTTAAATTAAATGCAGGCTTTTTATTTATATTTTAGAATTATTTCTTCTTGGCTTCTTCTTTGCTTTTATTTATGGTTGAAAATAAATAACTCATAAATTTTAATGTTCCCCATACAAGGAATATGACTAAAATTATTGATCCAATTAATATTGCTTGTGTTTCCATATTATTTTAATTGTTGAATTTCCCAATTTAAATTCATTCTTGCTTTGGATTCAAATT
>JAHDFV010000123.1:0-7538 GCA_020627985.1 Saprospiraceae bacterium | reverse complement strand
TAGAAAAATCAGGTGTAAAATAAATTTGATCTCTTTTTAAAAAAGATTCTAATACTTTTTTTCTTCCTGTTTTATAAAATTCAATCGGCACCCAACTATATTCTTCCCGTACTGCTTCCGCATATTTAGCATAAATGTTTTGTTCACTTGAAAGAATATATAAATCTAAATCAAGCATATATTTCTCAATGAATAAATCTTCTATTGGTAAATGTTTTTCTGTACTTAAAATAATAGTACTAATTAATTGAATTTCTTTTTCACTTAAAATAGTTTTCCATTCATTCACAAAGAATTCAGCGCTTTTAAATTCATTATCTTTTTGTTGAGAATCATAAATAATATCATGATACCAAATTGCCCAATCTAAAACAGGATTATTTAATAAATCTGAATGATCTTTTACTTGAAAAATAGTAAAAAGATGGCTTAAATTGTGATAACTTCTAGAATCTTCTTGATAATATTCGACCAATAATTCCCATTGTTTTTCATTATTCGATAAAGAAATAAATCTATCTTTTAATTCTTGGAATTCAGTATGAGATAATTCTTTTTTAATCGTGGGAATAATATTCATGCATTATTAAATTCGTCTTCTTTTTAATTCTTGCTTAACCAATTTTAATTCTCTACTCATTTCTCCAGAAACAGAAGAGTTTTCATTGGCTCTACGAATTAAATAAGGAATAACATCACTTACAGCACCATAAGGAACATATTTCGCTGCATTAAATCCTCCCTTGGATAAATTAAAAGTAATATGATCACTCATTCCATATAATTGACAAAAATTAATATGAGGATGATTATTAGGTATATTTAATTCATTGATTAATTCTGCTTGAAAATAATTCGAAAATTCATTATGCGTTGCATTACAAGAAGAAATCGTTTCATAATTTTTAATACAATATTGAAGAGCAGAATTATAATCGTTATCTGTAGAAATTTTATCTTTTTGAATAGGAGATTCGTATTTTTTTTCTTCGGCTCTTTTCCTTTCTTTTTCCATATATGCGCCTCGTACTAATTTAGCACCCAACATATATCCTTTCTCTAAAGCTACATCATGAGAAGACATTAAATATTCTAAACGATCATGACGGTACATTTGAAAAGTATTATAAACAATAACAGATTGTTTATTGTATTTCTCCATCATATCATTGACTACTCCATCAATTGCATCTTGGATCCAGCTTTCTTCTGCATCAAAAAAGATTCCTACTTTTTTATCACAAGCATGATTGCAAACTACATTTATTCTTTTTAAAGCACTCTCCCACTCCTTCTTTTCTTTATCCATTAATTCATGACCATTCTGAATTTTCTCCAACAACGCAAAACGAGCCATTCCCGTAATTTTTGCACTTACAACAGGTACACTAATGTTGGTTGCTCCAAAATCAATTGCTGATAAAGTTTCGGACATTGTTTTATTAAAATCATGTTCAGAAGATTTTGCTTCTGCTCCATAATCTAAAATCGTTTGCGTTTTGTGCTCATATAAAACATTAATGGTTTTCTGAGTTTCAGAAAGAGAAGTTCCTCCGCAAAATTGATCAAAAATAGTTTTTTTAATCGCTGTTTTTGCAAATGGTAATTTCCAGTGTAAAGCTTTCAATCCAAGTGATGAACCTAATTTTACCAGTTTAGGATTATTCATTAATCGGAATAACCAACCTGCTCTTTTTAATTCATCATTTGATTTATGTTCGAAGGCGACTTTCGTGTCCTTAAAATTAACTACAAGATCTGCTTGTTGCAATGACATAATTTAAAAGTAGTTTATCATCAATTTACATTGAATCATGATTAATGTGTTGTCCAGATTTCCCAAGCTTTTTCTGCTTGTAGATGTAACATCTGTAAACCATTGATTGTTTTTGTTCCTTGGAGCTCACCTTTACTCAAAAATAATGTTTTTGATGGATTATATACTAAATCATACAAAAAGTGTTGTGTGGTAAGTGCTGCATAGGGCAATTCTGGGGCATCATTAACATTCGGATACGTTCCTAATGGCGTAGTATTAATAATTAATGGATATTTTTTTATCAATTGTGGATCAATATCTTCATAAGTAAACATTGAATCCTTTTGATTTCTAGATACAAATTTTGATTCAATCTCTAATTCTTGTAAAACATATTCCACGGCTTTTGCAGCTCCTCCAGTTCCCAAAATTAAAGCTTTATTTACTTTTTTATTTCCTAAAAAATCAACTAATGATTTTTTAAAACCATAAATATCTGTATTAAATCCTTTTAATTTTCCTTTGATTTTAAGGATTGTATTTACTGCGCCAATAGCTGCTGCTGCTTCATCTATATCATCTAAAAAAGGTATTACTTTTTCTTTGTACGGTATAGTAACATTTAATCCGATTAACTGAGGATCATTTTTTAATAATGGATTTAAATCATCAATCGTTTCAAGTGGATATGCCTTGTATTCCCAATTTAATATTTTTCCTTTTTCAAATTTCTCTTTGAAATAAGAAGGAGAAAAAGAATGAGACAAAGGAAAACCGATTAATCCTAATTTAGGCATGAGCGTTATTTTTACCGTTCATTTTCTCCATTAAAAATACTATCGCAAATCCTAGAATAAATGCAATTATTGCATAAACGAAATAATCAGAATAACCCGTTAACTCTGTATAATCAAAAGGAGATACATTTTTTTCTTCTAATACTTTATGTATCTCAGAATTCCGATCACAAGAAGCAGTGATGGCTAATGTTTCTTTGTTTAGGCATTTTGTAATTTCTCTCCATGGCCAAATTTTATTTAATGAACCAATCATGAAACCTGTCAATAAAGCCATCGTTGGATTTTTATAATTCTTAAACGTCCAAGATAATACTCTTGAGAATGTCATTAAACCTACTACACAACCCAAACCGAATACGATGACCATTCCTAAACTTTCTGTATTTAATTTTAACGTTTCTTTTAATGCAGGGATTATAATAGTGTACATTCCCATTAATAATAAAATAAAACTCCCTGAAATACCAGGTAAAATTAAAGCAGAAATTGCAATGACTCCTGATAAGAATACAAACCAATAAGCTTCATTTCCTTCAGCTGGACTTATTAAAGTTATCCCAAAAGCAACGATAATTCCTATTATTAAAGTAATGATTTCTTTAATTGACCATTGATCCACTTGCTTACCAATATAAATGGCTGATGCTATAATTAAACCAAAGAAAAATGCCCAAAGAATTTCTGGAACATTTTCCATTAAATAAGTAATTCCAAAAGCACCCACTACAATTCCACCAACCATTCCTCCTAGAAGAAAAACTAAAAAATTTCCATCAATATGGTTCCAAACCCCTTTTACTCCATCCTTTTTAAACGTGGTTAATAAAGATGGTCCAAATGATTTGATACAATTTAATAAGCGCTCATAAATGCCAGTTATGAATGCTATTGTTCCTCCAGAAACTCCTGGTATGACTTCCGCCATTCCCATTGCTGCCCCTTTTAATGCTAGACTAATATTATCTTTCATTCTTGTCTTCTTTTTTAAAACTCTTGCAAAAGTAACATTAATGTATTATATGTAATTCAAATTATATTATAATCTCAAAGGAATTGGCATAAAAAAAAGAGGCAAATTGTTGCCTCTTTTTTCTATCATCATTAAGTTTAGATTAATTGGAATGTTTTCTTCCTTTTATTTCTCCAGCCTTAAACATTTTCTCTTCTTCTTCTAAAGCTTTCTTTTCTTCTTCATTTAATGAATATTTTTCCATTTTCATCAAATTAGGTTGTCCTGCGTCTACCCAAGCAGAAAACCAAACACTACCAATGGCTAAAACAGAATCTGTCATTCTTTTTTCGACCATCCCGTTTAGTTGGTCATGAAATGCTGTAGCATAAGCTGTGCACTGAACTCTAACAGTTCTTTCCAATCTATTTTCGTAACAATATTGTTTATCTCTTGGGAAAGTGATGCTTAATTGTTTTTCTAGATCTAGGATTTTCTGTACATAAGAATGACTTTCAGCCACTACACCCCAATGAAAATCTCTAGAATCTTCAATATATTTTGCTTTTCCTACCCAAAAATCATAAGTATCATCAGCAAACATTTCAGGCAATCTACTTTCCCAAAATCCATGAATGCCATCTTGGTTGGTCATTTGACCATTATAATTTTCTGTGGTATGTAGAGGAACATGTGAATCTCCTATATAGTGTCCTATTTCTGCAGCTGCTCTTAGAATTCTTCCTTCATCACCACTTTCAAAAGCGCGGGTTAGTTTTTCTTGCATCACAATTAAATGATACGGCAAGATTCCGAATTCTGAAAAATGATCAATCACTTGAGCCTGAGCAATGTTTGCTTTGACACCGTAATTAGATAAAAACTCATTAATTGGCTCTGCTTCTACCAACCATTCATCATCAAAATATTGTTTGTGAATGTGTTTATTATAAAATTCTGACAATGCTTTTAATTCTATCACCATAGAATCTTGTCCAAATATTTTTTGTGCATCTCTTCTGACGATGACAAATCCATCTCTAAAATCTGAAACAGGAATTTCTTTTACAATTTCTACTTCTTCTTGTAATGTTCCAATTGCTTCTTCTTTCGTAGAATCAATTTCAACTGGATAATGATGAGGTTTGGCATTTTCAAAAAGAGACAATGTGTCTCCATCTGTTGTGTAGAGTAACATTTCTCCATATTTCATCACTGCTTCTGAAAGATATTTTGGTACTTCTTCTAAAGGATTTTCTCCCCAATGATCAATATCTATATAATGTCTAACGCCTTCATGTTTTGTGGCATATCTTCTTTTATCGGGATCCACAGCATGTTCTGTAATATATTCTATATTCTTTTTGAAAAAACCGATCATTTCTGGTGGTAAAGTAAATACCGCCATTCTATTGATTCTCTTATGTCCATAAAATCCCCATTCAGGCGCATTCGCTGAAGAAGAAAAGACGATTAAAAGAATAAATAATGGAATAATTCGAATAAAGTAAGTCTGAGTTTTCATTCACAGGTTATTTAGTCCAGTGTGTATTAACAGGCATAAATATAATGAATCATTGAAAGAATTATAGTTTCGAAATCGTTAACTTATCAGAATAATCTATTAAAATTTTGTAATTCTTTGCTTGACCTTGCTCTAAAATCCAATTGGCTAATGGAGAAGTTAATTTATCTTCTATTGCTCTTTGCAAAGGTCTTGCTCCATATCTATCATCAAATCCTACTGTTTTTAGATGTTGAACAACCGCTTCAGTGAATTCTAATTTTATATTATTTTTAGTGAATCCTTCTCGTTCTTTTAAATCCTTTAATTCTTTTTTCGTAATCTCAATAATATTTTTTTCATTCAAAGAATTAAACATCACTACATTGTCAATTCTATTAACGAATTCAGGTCTAAAGAACTTAGAAATGGCTGAATTATACCGTACCGATTCTTCTTCAGTATCTGTAAAACCTAAAGATCTTCTGTTTGATGATCCTAAGTTGGAAGTCATGATAATAATTACATTTCTAAAATTGGTAACTCTACCATAGGCATCTACCAAACGACCTTCGTCTAATACGGTTAATAGGGCATCAAAAATAGAAGGATCCGCTTTTTCTACTTCATCTAATAATAAAACAGCAAAAGGTCTTTCTCTTACTTCTTTTACTAATTTCCCTACTTCTCTACCCGATCCTATTAATTGACTAATTTGACCTGCATGCCTGAATTCACTCATATCAATTCGAATTAAAGGAGATTTCTTTTGTCCTTTTCCGAAAAAATAATCTGCTAAGGCTCTAGCTGATGCTGTTTTGCCTACTCCTGTTGGTCCTGCAAATAATAAGGTTGCAATGGGTTTATGCGGATTATTTAACCCTGCTTTATAAATTTTTACGACTTCATTTAATTTACGAATTGCAGCTGATTGTCCTATCACTCTGGAATTAAACCAATCTTTCAACTCATCGGTGTCTAATTTTAGATCATCCCTTAGAAATAAAGAAGGTAATCCTGTTCGTTTAGAAAATTCGGCTATGATATCTTTTTTATTAATACTCTTTTTTTGATTTAATCGAGCTTCATTGATCGTACCACTTAAAAACCGAACCGCTTTTCCTGGAAATTTTTCATAAGGATAATACCTTAGTAACAATCTATAGGATAATTCTAATGCACTTTTATCAATATTGATTTTTAAATTTTGAGCTGAGAATCCTGAGAATTTATCAAGAATATTAAATATACTTTTTTCATTTAATTCTTTTAAAGGAATAATTCTAAAATTCTCTACAAATCCTGGAAGCATTCTCCGCATGCTTTCTAATTGAGAAGGAGTCACTTCTCCTACTAAATTCAATTTCCCTTCTCTTAAAAAAGACGAAAAGAATGAGGCAACACTATCTTCAGGTCCTTGCCCTCCAATCATCATTAATCTAGAAATATCTTCTACCCACAATATGCCATTCGCATATTGTAATTCTTGAATAATGCTTTCACATTTTTCTTGCCATTCCCCTAAATATTTAGAACTTGCTGTAATTCTTTGAGGCATAATTCTCCAAAAAGTAAGATCACCTCCCTGCTTTTTCATTCGGGTGTTCAATTTCTTGAAGGTTTGTTTTAATACTGCACTTTTACCTGTGCCAGGTTCACCCACAATTAAAATATTAGAATTTTCAGCCGCAATTTTATTCGCAATATTATCTACTAATTTTTCTTGCTCCCAAGCAGCTTCAGGAAAAGAGGATATTTTCTTTCGTTCTGATTTAGAATAGGGATATTTTTCTGCAAATCGAGTTAAGTTTTCATAGGTTCTTTGGTAAGTATTATCACCCCAATTTAAATCTCTATCATAATTTACCCGCAAGGAAACTTCTTCTAATATTGGTTTACCATACAAGAATAATTTATTGATTTCCTTCGGTTTCATCCGATTTAGAATATTCGTTGCAAAATGATTGGCTAAAGATTTAAATTGTTTGGGATCATAGTAATAGAAATTGTCTTTTAAGATTGGAAAATAACATTCGTATCCATTACTATCATTCTCTCCATAAACTGCAGTGACAGGTACTTTAATAATATTCGGTGAAGGAAATTGACCATTGCCTTCTCTATAAGTTGGTCTAATTTTTATTTCTAATGTTTTAATTTTTGGCGAGATAATATTCTCATAAGGATAATCATCATGTTTTTTATATTCTCGCTGTAAATAATCGGAAAGGGCATTTTTTACAGATTTAATATCTTTTTCTACTACTTGGTGATTTGTTCCCACCAATAAACCTAACCAAGCATTTTCTTGTATAGGATAGCATAATAAAGGATAAGTTAGTTTCTCCATGAGTTATTTTATAAAGCCTATTTGCTTTTTTGCAGACAAATATTTGGCATAGAAAGTGCAATAAACAAATCAAATTCGCAGTTTCAAAGCAAATACCAATTTCTTTTTCTAAGAATTAACAATCTGTTTAGAATCTTATTTTAAAATTAAACGTTTATATAATATAAGGGAACTTT
>JAHDFV010000122.1:4751-10759 GCA_020627985.1 Saprospiraceae bacterium | reverse complement strand
TGTTCTTCAAGCATTTACAAATCATTTTAACATTAGTTTTTAAATCACTTCAGTATTTTATTGTGTCCCAAATTTGAATATAGGAAAATCAGTTTTTATATTACAAACTATTCTTCAATGCTAAAGCATATCCAAAATGAGATCCCTCATGAAAGCTTGCGAAATCTAAAGCATCATGAATCGTACTTATTTTATAATTAGGTGTAATATCAAATGCATGATAATTTTCAAATTTACCATTATCGAAATCTTCTTCCATTTGATCTAAAGATGAAAGTGCTAATTCTCTCCAAAATTTGATTTCATCTTCATTTACATCTCCTTCTGGTTTAGTCCCCATTTTATATCGCTCAATATATTTAGCTTCGACTTGAGGTTTATTTCCTGAAGGACCATAACAAAGTGACGTAGTTGAACAAACACAATGTGCTAAATTCCAAATGAGGTTGTTTTTGAAACCTGTTGGTATGGCATTGATTTGTTCCGCTGAATATTTTCCAATTAAATTAACTAAAGCTTTACGAGAAAAACGCAGTGTATTGATTTGATGTTTGAAATCGCCCATATTATGAAATTAGTAGTTAATATAATGATTATAGTGTACAAAAATCATGCAAGAACTGAAATCTTCTTCCCAACATCTTTTCAAACGCATATGATGAAAAATAGGAATTGATTACCTTTTTGAGATTTTATTGGAAGAAATACTTCTTTGTCTGCTACATTTAAAACGAGAAATATCTGGATTTCTTTTTTTAGCATGTTTTAAACTTACACCACTATTTACTCTTTTTCTCCAACGTTTGAAGGATTTTTCTTTCAATTCAGATCGCATAAGTTTTATGACTTGAGCTTCACTTAATCCAAATTGATTTTCAATTGCTTCAAAAGTAGTGCGATCTTCCCAAGCCATTTCAATAATTCTATCTTTTTTTATTTCATCCATTACAAGTAAAACTCATAAAATATGACAATGTTTATTCCTTAGACTAATTTTATAATACTCATCGCAATACCATAATGTAAGCCTTCATGAAAATTATTGAAGGTTATTGCTTCATCAATTCCTGTTAAATGGAACCCAGTACTTGTTTTGTATTCTTTATATTGTTGAAATAAACCCATATTATAGTCTTGTTCTAGATCCGCAACAGTAGAAATGGCTAATTCTTTCCATAATTTTACTTCTGCAAGGTCAGCATAACGATCAGGTTTTTGTCCTTTTCTATATTGGATAGAAAGTTCTTTTGGTAAATTGGTTTTATTTCCAGATAAGGCATAAACTAATGATTTCTGCACCACAACGTTATGCGCTAAATTCCAAATCAAATTATTTTTGAAGCCCTCAGGTATCGTATTTAATTGTTCTATGGAACAATCTTTTATTAAATCAAGGAAATTTGTTCTACCAAAATTTAATGTCTTTAGATTATGTTGAATTAAGCTCATAATTTTTTTGATTTATACTCTTTCAATAATTGTAGCGTAGCCTTGTCCAACTCCAATACACATGGTAACTAAGGCGTATCTTTTATTCTTTTTTATTAATTCAAGGGCAGCAGAAAGCATAATTCTTGTTCCTGTCATTCCTAAAGGATGTCCGATAGCAATGGCGCCACCATTTGGATTAATTCTAGGATCATCATCTGATAAGCCCCATTCTCTGATACAAGCTAATGCCTGAGCAGCAAATGCTTCATTTAATTCTATAATATCCATGTCTTCAAGACGTAAACCCGCTTTTGCTAAAGCTTTGTTGGAAGCAGAAACGGGTCCGATACCCATGATTCTGGGTTCTACACCGGTAACAGCTGAACTTACAATTCTAGCAAGAGGAACTAATTTATACTTTTCTATCGCTGCATCAGAAGCAATTATTGTTGCTGCTGCTCCATCATTTAAGCCAGAGGCATTCCCAGCCGTTACGGTTCCACCGTCTTCTACTTTTTTAAAAGCAGCTCTTAATTTTGATAATCCTTCTAGGCTTGAGTTTCCTCTTATGAATTCATCCTGAGAAAAAATAATCGGATCTTTTTTGCGTTGGGGAATTTCTACGGGTATTATTTCTTCTGCTAATCTTCCAGATGCTTGAGCTTTAGCCGCTTTTAATTGAGAGTTCAAAGCGAATTTATCTTGATCTTCCCTAGAGATTTTATAAAGTTCTGCTAAGTTTTCTGCGGTAGTTCCCATGCCATCTGTTCCAAATAAGGCTTTCATTTTTTTATTGACAAATCTCCATCCAAAACTCGAGTCATGCATTTGAGCATCTCTTCCAAAAGCTTTTGAGACTTTAGAAATGACCCAAGGACCTCTGGTCATATGTTCAAGTCCTCCCGCAATAAAGATATCTCCATCACCTGCTTTAATAGCTCTATTGGCATGAATCATTGATGACATACCAGATGAGCATAAACGATTAACCGTTTCGCCAGGTACTGTAAATGGAAGTCCTGCTAATAACAAACACATTCTAGCAACATTTCTATTATCTTCTCCTGCCTGATTGGCACAACCCATTATAACATCCTCGTAGGCATCAAAAGGAATACTTGGATTTCTATTAATTAATTCTTTGATTACCAAAGCTCCTAAATCATCTGTACGAATTGTAGAGAGTGTTCCTGTAAATTTTCCAATTGGTGTACGGATTCCGTCTATGATATATGCTTCTTTCATTTTATACTAAGTATATGTTTCTATTAATTTTACTTTCTCTAAGGTATTACCTTTATTATTAAAATTGACATTCGGGTAATGTTGTTTTATTCGAGTTATCGTAATATAACCTTCTGGGATATCTTTGATTAAATTATATTTAGTAATTAAATGCTTATCTTCATTTAATTGTTCTGCTTTTTCCCATTTAATTCCATGATCTGTTAAGGACAAGAAAAATAATAGGGTTTGTTCATGTGGACCTAATTGTGCACGTAATGTTTTTACATAATTATATTTTTCGGAGTATGAAATTTCTTCTTGGGAATTAATGTATTTAATAGTTTGGTATAAGTGTGCGAAATAATGACCTATTCTAGCATGATGACCATTAAATAATTTAAAGGGATATTTTCTTTGAATAGCTTTTTTTCTTTTTTCAAAATGTGTTTTTATCCATTCACTTAATTCAAGGTCATTATACTTTTTTAATTGTTCTTGAATGAATTGAAATGAAAATTCACCTACGCCTCCATATAAAAAGCAGGTGTATGCTATATCGATTTTATGAGGGATAGTTATATCTTTTTCTCCCTGAATAAAATAATCATTTATTATTTGATAATATTCATAAAATTCTCTTAGCATCCATTGGAAAACTTCTTTTCCTTGTAGAACGGTTTGATTTTTAATATCATTAATTTTTAAATTATTTTGATGATCAATATGAATGTGTAATAATTCGAAAAAATGATTTTCTATTTGTTGTTTTTTTCTTTCTTTTTTCTCTTCAGCAATTTGATCATATAACATTTTATTGGCTTCTAATTGAATCAAAAAAGCATAGTACACTAGTATTGCTCCAATTAAACCAGTAATCGGTGAAGTAATTCCTCCAATAGTATCACCAATGGTTCCAGAATCTGTTAAAGAAAAATCGAAGAAATGTATGAATATGAAAAATAGGGGAGAGGCTATAATTAAAATGATCCCTACAATGAGCCATCGTTGAGATTTATTTAAAATATTATTTTGTTTTTCTTGAATATTTTCCATGAATTAAAGTACTTCTCTTTTGGTACGATAAACGGTTGCTCGATATAAGCCAATAGGTAATCCATCTTGATTTTTAACGGTTACATCATACATAGCTGTTTTTTTATTAGCAGATTTTTCAATGGCTTCTGCATAAAGAATGTCTCCTTCTTTTCCAGAATTTGGATAAGTGATAAAACCATCTAAAGTTACACTTAAAATATTATAAGAATTAGCTGCAAAAGCTAAACAAGAATCTGCAAATCCAAAAGTAACACCACCGTGAACGATATTAAATCCATTTAACATTTCTTTTCTAATTTTCATTTTAATTTTACAATATCCATCGCTGTGTTCCACACTTTCAATTCCTAGCCATTGGGAATAATAGTCGGTAGACATCATTTTCTGAAACACCTTTTCTGGTATTGGATTTTTCATTTTTTTCTACTTGATTCAATCGTGATTTAAAATACTACACTAATGTATAATTATTCTATAGAAGTTGTTTAAAAATGAATAAAGTAGTTTATAAAAAAAGAGGGGACATCATAAGTCGATGCCACCTCTTTGAAATTATTTATTTGCTAGATGAAATTATCTTTTATTTGCAATGACGAGCCTATTTGTACTCAATTTAATTCCTTCATCAGAATAAATATTTATAAAATGGATACCATCTTTAATATTGGGTCCTAATTTAATTTCGCATTTTTGATTACAATTAAAAATGCCTTCTTGCACTGATAACTGATACATATTCGTAATAGAATATTTATATCCTGATTTTAAACGTTCTCCTTCTAAGAGAATATTAGAATAGGTAGCAGTGGGATTTGGTGTTATTTTTCTAATAGAATTGTTTTCATTTTCTTTATCATCAATGAAAAACTCATGTTGTATTCCTAAAATGCTCTTATCTTCTTGGATGATTAATCCCTGTAATATTTCATCATTTATTTTAAAATCTAAAACGGAAGGCCATGAATTTGTATTTTTTACAAAAATTAAAGTCAATAAATCTTCGCTTCCATTTAATTTAATTTCTTTAGCATTTTCACTTAACCATGAAATAGATAATTTACTATCTTTCTCATTATAATTTTGTGGATTGAATCCTTTTAGATTTTTACTAGAAATACCTTTAAACGTATATTTATCTGGATTAAATGAAATACCCATTTGTAGTGCTGCAAAAGCAGTTTCATCTAATCGTAAAGGGATAGTCAGGTAATCTCCTCTTACTTTTATATGGCCTGTTATTTTTACATCACTTTCAACTTCTAAAAACATATTCAGACAATCGTCGTCCTCAGCTGAACAATCAATATCTCCCATTTTTACACCAATAAAATTAACATTTTCAGTAGATTCTGTGATATTATTTATTTCAATATAATTATTATAAGTATCAGAATGAGGAGGATCACTTTCATTTAATAAAAATTCTTGATTGGTATCAACAAAAGCCCAAGGATCACAATCTGGAAATTCATTTATTGCACCCAAAATAAAACTTTGAATGAATAAAAGGTCTACAGTAGTAATCGTATTACTGAGGTTTACATCAGCAGCTATTCTTCGATATGCTGAGCTAATAGGTTCAATAGTTAAAATATGTCTCCGCAGCAGAAATAAATCAAAAGTGCTAATACCGCATAGGGTCGGATTATTATTTTTTGTCGGAGTTATTTTGTAATCATTTGAAGCATCAACTAAACATTCATAATACCCATCATTTTCTGTAAACTCCTCACAAATGATATTATTATTTCCCTGCTTAATTTCTGTATCCACATTAGAAATGAAATAAGTAGGATTATCAGCTGAAACGCAATCCGAGTTTTCTTCTCTATGTATAATCCCAGATATTTTGACTTCTATAGGTGCATTATTAAATTCATCTGCTCCTATATCTGGATTTAAATTATCCCTAGGATCACCATCTATATCATCTGAAACAGCAGGGTAGGGATTAGCTGCCTCATTTAATAAATCGTTACCATTATCATTTAAATGGAGATCGGAATCTGAAATAAATAAAGGTAATTCTTCTAGAGAATTATTTCCGAACCCATTAGTTTGCCAGTCGCTTAAGTTATTATAATTTATATCATTATAAGAAGCTAAAATATTACCTAAAGTATGTAAATTATTATAATCACTGGATTCTAAATTCTCAGCAATTATTGAATATCCATCACCAATGTTAGTGAAAATATTATTCCCCACATGAAAACCAATAATTCCAGATTCTTCTTTGAATGCTGCTCCATCAATACTATTTACTTTTATGGTGTTATGAAAAATTCTTGCAT
>JAHDFV010000122.1:0-4741 GCA_020627985.1 Saprospiraceae bacterium | reverse complement strand
ACTAAGTATTCTTATTCCATCTCCATTCGATTGTACGAAATTATTGGCGACAAGTAAATTTTCATTTAAAGAAAAATAATTAAACGGTAAGTAAATTCCTATTGCACCTGTCGTATTTATATTATTATATCTTAAAAAAGAATTACCTGTACAATTTGATAAATCAATAGGAATATAACTATCATTTATTGTATTGTTTTCAATTATTGAAGCGTGTTGTTTTAATAATTTAATACTCCATCCAAATTGATTATTAAAAGTATTATTTGTAATAATAGTATTAATGGTTTTTTGCCCACTTAAATAAATTCCATAATATCCATTTTCAAAGGTATTATTATTAAATAATAAATTGTTTGAATCATATGATAAGGTGTTAAAAGAACGAATTAAACTTCCGTTTTCAGCTCCGATAAAAGTACATTTTCTAAATGCAATATTTTCAACTTTTTCTTCAAAATTAATGATGTCTCCATTAATATCATTTCTGTTAAATATTAGTCGTTTGAATGAAATAAAGTCTGTACCAAAAAGAATTATACTCGGTTCGTTAATACTACCATCATAGCTTAATGTTGCGAATTGAGTATTATTTATATCTGATTGGAATGTGATTGTATTTTCAGTATTGGCTCCTGAAATTTCATTAATTTGTAAAGACTCATAAAATGTTTCTTCTTGAACATTGAAAATAACTGATCCACAAATACCAGCATTATTCATTAAAGAAATAGGAGTGGCAAAATCAGGAAAATCATCATTAGCATTTGATCCAATTGTATATTCACCACCGGCGAGACCTCGTCTTAAATTTTCATAAATATATCCATCATTTTCTGGTACTAAATCAGTTTGATTATTTGGATTAGTCGTCCAAACGGAGATATATGTGTCTGTATCATACGATAAAAAAGGATAGTTTATAGCGATAATTTCTTCTTCAGAATTATTAAGGTTCCCCAGCCAATTCATAGAGCCAGATTCATTTCCAATTACCCAATTAATGATAACAGAATTGAGCGGTTCTTGACCATAATTTTTAAGTACAATATTAACGTCTTGACCACAACTGGGTAAATGTTTTACAATTCCTGCATCTAACTCTGGTACAGGAATACAACCATCAGAGTTAAGTAATGCCATTCTATAAATATTTGATGTCATTACTAGATCTATATAATCTTTTTGTCCTTGAGAAAAACGAGTCTTATCATTGCAATAACTCATATAATTTTTAATAGAATTCATCCAGTGGAGATTATCAATAAATGGATCATTAGATATTAAAGGATCAATACAAGGATTTTCTAAACTATCGCAATCAACAGTTTGTCGATGTGGAGCCGTATCACAAATACAATCTCCATCTTCTTCACAATTATCTTCGAATAATTCTTCACAAGTAGCGTTATTAAAATTACCCGCACCATCAAACGTATGTTTTAAACCTAAACCATGTCCTAATTCATGTGTTAAAGTATGAGAATTGCCATTCATTACATTTGATTTAATGACTGTTCCATCATAAGGATTGATAAAAGTTGGCGGATAATTGGCAATCCCTCCAGGTCCACCTGCAATGTGATGGACGACCCAAATATTATAATAATCGGTATTTGGCCAATTACTTAAATCTTTAACTGTACTACTTGAAGCACCTTCATTACTTCCCCATTCAATGCCTAATTCGGTATAAGAAGGAATGTTAGATCCATCAACTCGATTAATTCCCGTAGAAGGAAGTCCATTTGGATCTCTTTGAGCCAAGCAAAATTCTATTTGTACATCTATACCATCTCCATATTCTCCGCTAAATCTGTTATTTAAACCATCAATTGCATCATAAATTTGTTGATCAGGAATGTTTGAATCTGATTCTTCACCTAGATGTATTACATGTACTACAACTGGAATGCTGTAGAGAGTAGTACTAGATCTTGTAAATGCATTACTTTCTCTCAGGTTTTGGATTAATTTTTCGTTTTCTAAAAAACTATTCCTATAGTCTGAGTCAGAATTTAATTTTTCTTGATGGAGAATACTTGTTCCACATTCATGCAATTGTGCAATACTTTGGACTGAAATGGTCATTACTAATTGCAGCATTACAAATACTTTTAGAAAGTTCATATTAGTGCGTTTTTGACAAGTGAGAAATGTCTAATGAATACAATAAATTCAATAGATTAAAGAGGAATTTTGTATGAAAGGGTATAGCTTGAATTAAAAGGGATAAAAACCAAGCCTTGTAATGAAGTTATAAAATTATTAGCGACTAAAGAAATAAAAATTGTTAACGATTGTCAATTGCAATTATTTAAATTTTGTTATTAAGCATAGGATTTCTTTTTATAAAATATCTTTAGGTATTATTTTACGCGTCCATGTTTTTAATCTTTTGTATTTCGATACTTCTGAATCTGGATTGAATGATAAAGTTGTTTCCCAAGCATTTTCGGGTTTAAATTCTTCTTCCATTCCTTGAAGTACTCCTTGGGTTATTTCTTTGGAATCAACAATAACTAAACATTCTGTATTTAAATGGGCGCTTCTAGGATCTAAATTAAATGTACCGATTACTGAAATCTGATCATCTATCACCATGGATTTAGAATGTAATCCGAAGATAGGTTTATGATCTAGTTTTTCTTGTAATTCACCTGTCATGATTTGTTTTCGAATTTCAGCATCGGGTTTAAATTCAAAAATTCTTACACCAGTTTTTAATAATTTTTCTCTATCTTTTTGATAACCACTAAAGGCTTCAACATTATCTGTTGATGCTAGACTATTGGTGAGAATTCTAATTTTGACTCCTCGTTGATTTGCTTCTTTAAATAAAGTTCTGCTTAATTCAGTGGTTACTAAATAAGGTGTTTGTATTTCGATACTCGATTTGGCTTTTTTAATTAATTCAATTAATGCTGTAGTTGAAATTCCACCTCCTTTTAATCCTTGATCACCTTTGTTTTTACCTGGTAAATCGGAAATAAATTGAACATCTTCTAGCCATATTAATTTTCCTGAGTTTTTTATTTCATTAAATATATTGGGTAGATTTTTAATTCGGGTTCTAATTTGTGGCCAAAAATTATCTGGATTACAGGCATATTGATGTAATTTTTCAAATCGATTTTCTGCTTCAATATTTTTGGGTTTGTTTTTTAAAACATGGGTTACATTTTTTGATAATGGACTCTCCCAAAATTGATTAAAAGAACTTTCAACAGCTTTCGATTCTTTTCCGATTAATAAAATATCCCGATCTCTGAAATTATATTCATGATCATAATCAAAATATTCATCTGCAATATTTCTACCACCAGTGATCACAACTTTTCCATCAACGATACATGTTTTATTGTGCATTCTTTGGTTAGCTCCTCTGAAATCTACAGCTAGTTTCCCTATTTTTTGGAAAATGTTTTTTCCTAAATTAATACCTGGGTTATAAACTTTGACACTTATGTTTTTATGTGAATTAAAAATTAAAATATGGTCAGGGTTAGAATCAATCATGATATCATCAACAATCATTCTTATTTTTACACCTCGATCAGCAGCCCGAATTAAATAATCACAAGCAATTAATCCGATGTTATCCGTTGAAAAAATAAAATATTGAATATCAATAGTTTTTTCAGCATACTCTGTTAGCCATGCTCTAGAAATCATGGCGTTGCTTCCATCTTCTAAAACATAGACCCCTGTTTTATTTTCCATTTCATTTGAAATAGATTCTAATTCTTTAGATAAAGTCATGTCGTTATTTCTATGAATATTTTCACAAAAATCAATTTGATTTTCTTCAGGTTCTGTAGTACTGCAAGCAGCAAGGAATAGTAAACTTATTATAGTAGAACTGATAAACGATTGATATATTTTCATTTCAGTTTTTTTATTGATCAACGGCTATGATCTGTAAGTTACTAAATTTTTTACCCAGATTATTTTTACTTAAATCACCTTTTAAAATATGGTAATTCAGTGTGTCTGGTGGCATTGTTTTAAAATCTACCATGATGCATTTTTTGGAACATTTTCTAAAACTATTCATAAATGAGTTTGCTATATTCCAATTAAATGAAAATCCACTATTTAATTCTTCGTTTAAATCTATTATTAATTGAAAGGAAGAATCAATTGGGTTCACTTCGTTTTTGTCGTATTTCCATTGGTGTTCTAGCCATATAGAATTTACATTAAAAGTTATGGTATCATTTATGATTAAAGGATTTTGATTTAATTGGTATTCTTTAATGTACGTTTTATTCTTTTTAGAATGGTGGATCGAATCACTCATGCCCCTGTGCCCAGAAATTGAGTCACAAGAGATGCAGAAAATGCTTGTAAATAAAATTATTAAAAACTTAAACGAAAGGTGCATGGTATGTATTGAATTATACAGTAACAATATACCAAACTCTTATCACTTGATACCAATTCGTAGTCATGTTTGCATGTGTTCTTATATCTACATCTTTATTTCCTTCTTCGTTTGGATTATAAATGTTAGGAAGAAGTATCGTTTCAATATTTTTTATTTCAATAGAACTGTTTTCATCTTTCCATTGATTCATTTTTCGAACTGTTACTTCAATATTTTCATATCTAGCGGATGATAATAATCCTCCTTTAGCCAATCTTTTTGGTACAAAATCTATAAATGTTATATCCATATTATTCTATAATTAATTTAATTAATCATTCACCAAATTATAGCTTTTTATTAAAAGATTCA
>JAHDFV010000121.1:2213-10860 GCA_020627985.1 Saprospiraceae bacterium | reverse complement strand
TTTAATTAATTTATCCGCATCAGGGATCGATACATTAGAAGAATTTACCAATGATCGGATTACTTATAAACAAATAGATACACTTGTAAATGGCGTTTTATATCCTGATGTATTAGTATATTCTGTTAATCCGGATTCAGCAAAATATACGGCTAAATTTTCTGCTGTAGGAGCCAATCAAGGAAATTATACTCCTGTAAGTAGTGCTGCGAATGGTCGGGTGTATGTCTGGGTTGCCCCAGATGCTGTGACAGGAGAATTGCAAGGAGATTTTGAACCTATAGTCAAATTAATTGCTCCTGAAAAAAGATTATTAATGACTGCAGGAGGAAGATATGATTTAGGATTAGATTCATACGTGGATATTGAAGGAGCATATAGTAATAATGATAAAAATAGATTTTCTAGAATAGATGAAAATGATGATAAAGGAGGAGCTTTAAAAGTAGGAATTCAAAAGGCCTTTTATTTTAATAAAAAAAGCATTGAAGAAAAAGAAAATAAAAACCCTAAGAATAAAGATTGGACAATTATTTCAAGAGCTGATTATGAATTTAAACAAATTAATTTTCAAGCACTTAATCCTTATCGTGTTGCGGAATTTACTAGAGATTGGAATATAGATAATACGCAAAAAAGAAATGAACATATTGCAAAAATTGGATTTGATATAAAACGAAAAGATTGGTGGAATCTTAATTATAATTTTGGAACATTTTTACAAGATTCAATTTATACAGGGTATAAACATTCTTTTAAAAATCAAATTATAAGAAAAGGATTTAGATTGTATATAGATGGGAGTTTATTAAATACAGAAACCTTAAATGAAAAAACTCAATTTTTTAGACCTAATTTTGATTTTTCTAAATCATTTGAAAGTTTGAAAGGTTTTAAAATTGGAATTTTAGGACAAAGAGAAAAAAATACCAGAAAAGAAAAATTAAATGATGAACTAAAATCAAATAGCTTTCATTTTGATATAGCAGGAGCTTATGTTGAAATGAAAAAATCAGATAAAATTCAATATTCAGCCATTTATAAAAGAAGATGGGACTATGCTCCTAAATCAAATGATTTCGAAAATTCTACTATTGCCGATGAATTAAATATAAATGGTGCATGGAATCCATCAAAAGTATCAAGATTAAAATGGAATATGACTTATCGGAATCTTAGAATTTTAGATGAAGCATTAACGGAAGAAGATCCTCTAGAATCATATTTAGGTAGAATAGAACATAATTTAAATTTATTAAAAGGAAGTATACGAAGTACTACTTTGTACGAAATAGGTTCAGGACAAGAACCAGAGTTAGAGTTTACCTATCAAAAAGTAAATGATGGTGAAGGAATTTATACATGGCTAGATCGGAATTTAGATAGTATCCCTCAATTAGATGAATTTGAAGAAGCTGTTTTTCAAGACCAAGCAAATTACATTAGAATAGCAACTTTTACGAATAATTACATTCGCTCTAATTTAGTTCAATTTAGTAATAATATAAATATTAGACCAAGGGCCGTTTGGTTTAAAGAAGAGAAAAATATAAAAGCTTTATTATCAAAATTTTCGCTACAATCTACATTTAAAATTAATAGAAAAGTAAGACAAGATGATGGCGTATCTCAATGGAATCCTTTTGAATTAAATATACCTGATACATCATTAGTATCATTAAATTCCATTTATCGAACGACTTTATTTTATAATCCGCAAAATCAAATTTTTGATATTCGATTGGGATTAAATTATGCTTCCAATAGAAATGTTTTAACAACAGGTTATGAAAGTAGAAGTAATAGAGAACATTTTCTTGGTTTTAGATGGAATATAAATAAACAATGGACTTTAAGTTCCTTGTTATCTGAAGGAAAGAATGAAGTAGATTCAGAGTTTTTTAATAATAAAGATTTCAAAATAAAATATTATAAAGCAGAGCCTAAAATTAATTTCCAATACAATCAAAATTTTAGAATTAGTTCAACGTATAAATTTAAAACATCAGAAAATAAAATAGGATTAAATGAAAAAATGAAATTTCACGAATTAAATACCGAACTAACTTTTAATAATGCCAACAAAACATTTATTCGAACGAAATTATCTTTTATTAATGTAGATTATATTGGAGAAACCAATACTCCTGTAAGCTATAATTTATTACAAGGATTACAAGATGGTTTAAATTATAGATGGAATTTAAATTTTGATCGAAAACTTTCTAGAAATTTAATATTGAGTTTAAATTATGAAGGAAGAAAATCTGGAGAAGCTAAGGTCGTACACGTAGGAGGTGCTTCAATAAAAGCAACTTTTTAACAAAAAAGCCCTTCAATCTAAAAAGGTTGAAGGGCTTCATTTTTACATTATACCTAATAATGCTCTTTCTTGATTCAGCATTTTAGCTGCTTCAGTATTTTCAGATTGCTCCTTTTTAATTTGGAGTTTTCTTTCTTCATGCATTGCTAATTCTTCTTCTCCATGAAGTATTTCTTTCCGTTTAAATATATTAAATTTCATAGTAAAATTTTTATTGAGTTAAATATGTTGTTTTATAAGAACATGTTATTTCTCAATAAAGTTTCCTCAATAAAAAATATAAGAAAATGATCAAAAATATAAAAGCGAAGATGATGTGATTCTTAAGATAAAGAAGAAGAAAAGATGTTGAAAAAGATATTTTCTTTGGTATGAATTCAAATAAATAAAATCTAATTTTTTACAAAAAAAGCTGTTCAATTCGAACAGCTTTTATAATTACTTCTTTTTTAATGTATGAAATTTCATTCTATATTCAGGATGTATATTACCAGATCTAATTTTAGCTAATCTTCTTTTTAGCATTCTTTTCTTCAACGGTTTTAAATGCTCTGTAAAAAGGACACCATCAACATGATCATATTCATGTTGAATAACTCTGGCATTTACACCTTCATATTCTTCTGTATGTAATTTAAAATTTTCATCAAAGTATTCGATCTTTATTTTAGGTTGGCGTAATACGTCAGCTCTAATCTCTGGAATACTTAAACAGCCTTCTTCGTATGCCCATTCTTTTCCATCTTCTTCAAGAATCGTAGCATTAATAAATACTTTTTTAATCCCTTTTTCTTCTTCACCTTCTTCTTGCATTTGAACGGTGTCCACCAAAAACAAACGTATTCCTAAACCGACTTGAGGAGCAGCCAATCCAACGCCTTTAGCATTGTACATGGTCTCCCACATATCGTCTATTATTTTTGCTAAATTGGGATGATCTTTAGTAATATCATTGGTCTCTTTTCTTAAAACAGGTTGCCCATAGGCAAAAATTGGCATTATCATAATTCCTACTTGTTTCTTACTTTTAAAATAACCCTTTTGATTGCATATAATTCTCAAGGATTAGTGCTGCACTTATTTTATCGACTAAGGTTTTATCTTGTCTTTTTTTCTTGCTCTTGACACTTTTTTGGATAATTGCTTTGGCTTCAATACTGGTATATCGCTCATCATGTAAAACAACTTCAATATCAGGAAAATCTTTTCTAAGCCTCCTTGAAAATCCAATAATATTAGCATGTTGTGGCAAAGGTGTTCCATCTGGATGTAAAGGTTCACCAATTACAATTAATTCTACTGTTTCTTTACTCATATAATCCGTTATATATTCAAGTAATTCTCCAGTAGGAACAGTAATGAGTGCCGTAGTTATGATCTTTAAGGGATCTGTTACTGCAATTCCTGTTTTCTTATTACCATAATCAACGCCCATCCATCTTGCCATGCCGCAAAAATAAGCTAAGATTCCTAAATATGTAAGGATTAAAGAGTAAAATGAACATCAATTCGGCTATCTCTTTACATGCTTAAGAATATTAACAATAAATGAATTGATAAAAGGAGATACTTTTCGTATTATTAATCGTCTCAACCATGTTGAAAACTCAATAATAAATCGTACAATATCTTTATTCAAAGTCAATTAACGAAAGTTGGTTAAGATTTTGATATAGAATATATTAAGTTTCTAACAAATAACAAAACACTGAACTAACCTGATCCTTTGTTTTATTCGATTTAATCGAATAGGGCATGAACTAAATTTTAGGATTATGGATTTTAAGAAAACAAATATACGATTAATAGGGCTTGTATTTTTATTACTTTTTGCTATTTCAGGTTTCTCACAAGACCAAAAAGTAGAGTTAATTAAAACGAATAGTGCAAGAGAGTCTTTGAAAATTGCTCAGCAATTTATCAATAATGGTTCTTATAAAAAAGCAAAAAGACAATTGATCTATACCCTTAAGCTAAAGAAAAACTTCGCTGTTGCTTACAGAGAGCTTGGTAAAGTATATATGGAATTAGAAAATTATAATGAAGCGATTCAAGCCTATGAATCCTCTTTCAATTCCGATGCGAAAATTTCTAGAGCTGCATATTATGAATGTGGTGAAGCGTATTTCAAATTGGGACAATTTGAAGAAGCGCTTTATTATTTTAATGAATATAGGGACCTAAAAAATGGTCAATATGCCAACCGTAAAATGGAATCAGGTCTTGAATTAGCATATGATGAAGCCTTTATTTTACGGATGGAAAATATCGTTTATGTAATGGAAGCTCAATCTAGAGAAGTAAAAACATTTCCTAGAAACTTAGGCACATCTATAAATTCAAAGAATAATGAATATTTACCTGCAATTTCCAATACAGGTAAAAGACTAGTTTTTACTAGAGATATAAAAGGTGAAAATGAAAATATTCTAACTTCTTCTTATGACAAAAAGGGATTTTGGTCTAAGGCTAGAAAATTAGATAATCGGGTAAATACCTTCAGAAATGAAGGAATGGCGAAATTTGCAGCTGATGGTAAACTTTTTTATTTCACAGGATGTAAAAGGAAAGATTCTGCAGGAGGATGTGATATTTATGGTGCCTCATTAGATTTATTTGGTGAAGTAACGGAAGTTAACCATTTGGAAGGTTTAAATTCGAATTATTGGGATTCTCAGCCTTGTGTGTCTTGCAATGGAAATATCATTTATTACGCCAGTACTCGACCTGGAGGAATGGGTGGTTCTGATTTATACTATAGTACATTACAAAAGGATGGTACTTGGTCTGAAGGAATCAATATAGGGCCTAAAATCAATACGAAATGGGATGAAGAAGCACCATACATTGCTTCTGATGGCAAGACATTATATTTCACATCGACTGGTCTAGCAGGGCAAGGCGATGGCGATTTATTTTTATCACGTTTAGGAGAGGATCAAAATTGGGGTGAACCAGTTAATCTGGGTTATCCGATAAATTCTCAATCTAAAGAATTGGGAATGTATGTTCATAAAGATGGAAAATCTATTTTCTTTGCTTCAGCTAGGGCAGAAGGAAATGGTGGATTGGATATTTATCAATATGAACTGCCAATAGAATTTAGACCTGAAAGTATGAATAATGTCTATGGTTTTGTTACAGATGATAAAACAAACAAACCCATTGAAACAGAAGTAAAAGTATATCGAGAAGGAGAAAAATATTCATTTAATGCCAATCAATTTGGTCAATTTTTTACTTGTTTAAAAAGAGATAAAGCTTATACCTTTCATGTCGAAGTTGATGGATATAAACCTTTTATGTCCGCAGTGTTTTTAGAATCAGGTAAAGATAATGAACCCAATGCTGTAGAAATTCGATTGATTCCAGAGAATGAAAAGGAAAAAGTAGTAATAGATGCTAGAAAATATACTACAATAAAACAACCGAAAGAAGTTGTCAAAAGAGTAGCTTTTTATTTTGATACGAATTCAGCGTCACTAAATCTGCAAACCCAATCCAAATTAGACGATTTGGTCAGCGTTTTGTCTGAGAATCTAAGTAAATGGTCTATTGAAGTCGTTGGCTTTGCTGATCATACGGGAACAGCAGAATACAATAAAAAATTATCAGAGAAAAGAGCCTTTTCAGTTGCCGAGTATTTAAATAATTCTGGAATTTCAATAAATAATGTTAGACAAGAAGGAAAAGGAGCCATCGCTAGTAATTCTATGCAAGATGCAGGAATGAATAGGAGAGTAGAAGTCATTTTGAAAGGAAAGATCATGGAAGAAGTTAAATTATATCAAGTGAATTAGTCTTTCTTTTTTTAGATATTAAATCACTTCATTATTCCGAATAGAATAATTAATTTCGCGCCATGCGAAAATTAAGTTTAAAAGAACTCAATCGTCTCAATAATCAGGAATTCAAATCCTTAGAAAAACACAATTTAGTTATCATATTAGATAATGTGAGGAGTGCTTTAAATGTAGGTTCTGCTTTTAGAACGGCAGATGCATTTGCTTTAGCTCATATTTATTTATGTGGAATTACTGCAAAACCACCGCACAGAGAAATTTTAAAAACTGCAATTGGCGCTTCTCAAACTGTAGATTGGACCTATGTAAATGATGTCATTGATGCAGTGAAAACTTGTAAAGAAAATGGTTTTACAATCCTCGGAGCTGAACAAACATCAGAAAGTGTTCTCCTTCAAGATTATCCAATAAATAAGGAAAAAAGATATGCTTTAGTTATGGGAAATGAAGTATCTGGTATTTCAGATAGCGTATTACCATTATTAGATGCTTGCCTTGAGATTCCTCAATTTGGTACTAAACATTCTTTAAATGTTTCTGTGGCAACAGGGATTTTAGTTTGGGATATTTTCTCTAAAATGAAATATTAAAATTCATGCAAAAAAAGATATTTTTAGTCGTATTTTTTATCTGTTTGGGCATTACAACAGAAGTTTTCTTTACTGCAATCTTTGAAGGACTTTGGGATTGGAATGAGAGAAGTATACGTCTAGAGGGACATACCTATGTTTGGATGGCGCCCATATATGCTTTAATCCCATTGCTGTTTCCCATTGGAATAAAACTCTTTGGACATTGGCACATTTTGATAAGAGCCTTTTTGTATATGATCTTTATTTTTATTATTGAATTTATATCTGGCTTTTTATTAGAAACGATAACAGGATATTGCCCTTGGGATTATACTGGAAAAAGTAAGTGGGAAATCATGGGTTATATTCGATTAGATTTCTTCGCTTTTTGGATGTTCTTTGGTATAATGGTTGAAAAGTTTTACCTCTTTTTACAAGCAAAAATTAAAGATTAAAATAAATCAAAAAGACTATTTACACCAATTGTTCTGGGAGAAGTATAACCTTCCGCAAATTTAACTCCTGTAGGTCTTCCATAATCTCTACATCTTGCATATAGGAAATCAATAAAATCTTTACTAGAAATTGGAGTGGTCGGTTCATCAGAATCTGGATTAAAGAACTGAGTTTTGAAAGCCATCACTAACTCAATTTTTTTATCCATATATTCCGTAATATCAATAACAAAATCAGGTTTGATATAATAATCTTGAATATAATTATAAACGGCGTTTGCTCTCCAAGGCTTTTGATCATTGCCCTTATCATCCAACGTATTTATTTTAACTAAGCCTGATAAGAAACTAGCATCATTAATTAATTTAGCCGCTCTACCATGATCTGGATGACGATCATTTATAGCATTAGAAAGTATAATTTTGGGTTGAGATTGGCGAATTACTCGAATTATTTTTAATAAATTTTCTCGGGTGTGACCAAAAAAACCATCCGCCATTTCAAGGTTATATCTAAAAGAAGCTCCCATTAATTTTAAGGAATCATTTGCTTCTTGATCTCTTGTTTCTGCTGTGCCTCTTGTGCCTAATTCTCCACGAGTAAGATCTAATAATCCAACAGTTTTTCCTTCGTTTAAATGCTTCAATAATGTTCCTGAACAAGCTAATTCAACATCATCAGGATGGACACCAATGGCTAAGATATCAATTTTCATAATTATAACAGTTTCTGTATGCTTTTCTTTATTTTATTAGAAGTAGGTGATGTGATGGTTAAAAAATAATCAACAACCTTTCCATTTTTATCAACTAAATATTTATGAAAATTCCATTTAGGTTTTGATTGGATAGCACCATTTTTTTCTTTTTGAGAAAGAAAAGCAAATAACTCAGATTGATCTTTTCCTTTGACATGAATTTTATCAAAAATAGGATATTCAGCTTTATAGTCAATCATACAGAATTGTTGTAAAGCTTCACCATTTAAAGGCTCTTGTCCTCCAAAATCATTAGATGGAAATGCAAGTATTTCAAAATCCTCATCTTTGAATTCATCATATAATTCTTTCATTCCATTTAACTGAGGAGTAAATCCGCATTTACTCGCTGTATTTACAATTAATAGAACTTTCCCTTTATATTTCTCTAAAGAAATATCTTCACCATTAATATTCTTAACAGTAAATTGATGTATTGTTTGTTTCATTTAAGATCTTTAATAAAATCACCCCTTTGATATACGAACCAAAGGGGTGATTGTTCAATTATTTAAACAATATTTTATTCAACACTTAAAGTCGTTGGATCATCTATTTCGTTGATAATCATTAATCGTTCAACAGAAATATTATACTTTTTTGATACTTGATATAATGTTTCTGATGCCTGTAAAATATGCACTTTGTCAGAAGTACTTCTATTCGCTAATTTCTTTTCCATACTTGTAAACTCCGCCACATCATATGATTCTGGTAATTCGATTTCTCCAGATTT
>JAHDFV010000121.1:0-2203 GCA_020627985.1 Saprospiraceae bacterium | reverse complement strand
TTAGAGCTAAATTCATCTTCAGGAATAGTACAAGCACAATTAGATACTTTTAATTCCATGCCTGGAGAAATTACATCAGTCTCTAATCCATTAAACTCCATGAATTTTTCAACAGTATAACCATGCTTTTTAGCTAATTGATATACGGTTTCACCTTCCTTAACGATATGATACCCTTTACCAGAATTTGTATTTGGTTTTTTATTCACCAATTTGGAACTACTATTAATTTTAGGCAAGGTAGGAGCAGTTGTTTTAGGTACTTTCACACTTCCTCCTTTTTCAACAAATACTTCATACATATCAGGAGAAGGAGCACTTAATCGCAATTCCGAGCAAGCCTCAATTTTCTCTAAATTATTAATCCCATTCCAAGCGGCTAATTTAGTGATTGAAATTCCAGTTTTTTGAGCTATAATTGAAAGCGATTCATTTGGACGAACCACATGGTAACCCTCTCTTTTTATCGTTCCACATTCCATAATCATATTTGGATTACTTTTTTTAGTAACCACTTCTCCTCCTTTTTCTGTAAATGCCATTCCATTTGTGAAATCTGGATAATCAGAAATAACTCTTGAAGTTGATGTTCCAGGTTTGGGTAAAGTAGGTGGTGCTACTTTTTTGACAGTAGGTACAGGAGTACTCGCAATAACAGGAGCATCTGTAGCAACTCGAGGTAATACCACATTGACCATAGACGAATTAGGTGATGGAATAGTAGAAGCAGCAGTTGGAACTGGACTTGTTATTGGATTTGCATCAACAATTAATGTTGGGTCTTCAGGATAAACTCCCTGACATGCAGCTCCAACAAAATTATCCATTGGCAAATTATTGATGTATTTTAACTCATAACGATTTAAAACTTCTCCAGCAGTTGGTGCAAATTTGCTTCCATCTACCATCTTTACAATACCAATTTCAGGGCAAACAGTAACGTCTGTATGTGTACCACAAGTATTAGTAGATGCTTTTCTGTATGTATATGTATTCATACATTCTAATCCATTATCTCCCTGATAAGATACATCAAACAATTGAGTATTCTTAGATAGGTTTTTACCTGGTGTAAATGCATTAATGTCATGATTAAATCCATATTCATATGAATTATAATCAACAGTACTTCCATTAAATTCGTAAGAAGATAATTTCTCTACAAAATGTAAATCGTAATTTGTACTTCCTTTTGTAACAATGTAAAGTTGTAAGTCACCTGTATTTACTCGGTCAATTAATCTTTGATTGTAGGTTACTTCAAAGCATTTCATAATAACAGGAGGTCTTATTTCTCCTTTTCTAACCTTAGAACTTGCAATTTCTAAGACTATCTTTTTAGAAGGATCCTCCTCCTCAAACGCGTAGTAATGAACAAGGCTTTTCCCGTTTACCTTACTCATTTCACCATATTCCATTTTAGTCATACAAGTATTATCATACTCGATATACATAGATACTTGAGCATCTATGACAACACAAATAGCAAATATGGCTAATACTACAACAAATAGTTTTTTGAAAATCATAGCATATCTGATTTAGTGAAGGTTCTAATATTAGAACCCGTTGTCACAAATTTAATACAAAAATGCTTATGAATAAAGGGATTTGGCTAGATATATATGAGAAATACGTAATAAGTAGAAAAAATTAAAGCCCCGGGATTATAGTCCGGAGCTTCAAATGGAATCAATATAGACTGGATTATTTTTAAAAATAAGTAGCCTATAAATCAAGAATTTTCAAAAATTATTGTGAATTGTGGTTAAGATGATTGCCACAAAACAGAATTCAATAATATTTCTAATCGTTCTTATTTTTGTTTTTGTGCTAAACGTTTGCAAATATAAAAAGCTATTTGAAAAAAAATAAAATTTTTAGGCAAAAGTGACATATATAAATTGGCTATATTTGATTTTTTTTAATAAAGATGTTTTAAAAAGAAAAAAGGGAACCTTATTTTAGGCTCCCTTTTCTAAAGTAATAGTATAGCATTTAGTGACTATCGCTGTCTACCTTCTTCTGAAAAATCACAATTACGATGTGGTTCAGTTTTAGTATCACTAGGTGCTCTACTTGGGCTTTGTGTTTGAGGTTGTACCATCATCACATCCCTTTTTGTAAATTTACTTGAGTTCTTCATGATGAAAATTGTTTTGCTGATAAAATATAGTTTAGTGTATCTGATTAGGCAATAGCC
>JAHDFV010000120.1 GCA_020627985.1 Saprospiraceae bacterium | reverse complement strand
GTATAATACGCCATTCACGGTTACTTCGTAACCATCTGTGGAACAGCCTTCATACCTCTCCGTTAAATCGTAGATTGGATGGTAGACTAATGTAATTGTTACTATACTATCACAGCCTTCTCCTGTCAACATATTCTCTACTCCAGTTGGGTTGGACTCATTGTATAATACACCATTCACTGTTACTTCGTAACCATCTGTTGAACAACCTTCATACGTTTCCGTCAAAGCATAAATTGGATCTATTATTAGATTAGTTATTAATACAGAATCACAACCTAAATACGTTTGTAACGTATCATAATAAATACCTGGCATGTTTTGGTTTACTCCTTCTAAAAAGGTTGATTCACCAGAACAAAGAGAAGAATCTCGGTTTATGATTGGTGAAGATTGAACCGTTATAGGAACCAATTCACTTGCCGTACAATCATATTGATCCGTAATAGTGACAGAATAAGTTGTATTTGTGATGGGATAAAAATTAGGATTTATACAATCAGTACACGATATTGTAGGGTCTAGATCCCATTCATAAGTATAATCAGTGGAAAAGCTAAAGCCAAGCGTATCTCCTTCACAAATAACTAAATTTTGGTCAATACCTAGAGTTGGAACTGGACTTATGATTACACTCGTTTCAAAAGTATCTCTTGTACACTCTCCAAAAGCAGAATCTTCAACAATTACTGAATAATCACCTCCAACAAAAACTTCTAAAAATGTATCAGTCCCCATCACTGGTCCAGTACCATTGGGACCAAAAGTCCAAGTATATACATAATCCTCACTATAAATATTTGGAATCACAGACATAATTTTAGGAGCATCTAACTCGCAAAATATCGGTGGATTAGGATTAAATTCTAATGTAAAATTAGGTCGAATATAAACTCTTGCTGTATCACAAACAGGCAATAAATTATCTGTACAAAAATCTGCCATTGGAATACCACAGACATTATAATCTATATAAGGTAAACCTGAATTTACAGGAGCTACAAATTCTAAAGAATCACAACCAGTTACACTGATACAAACTAAATTATCATTATATAAACCTCCAGCTGTAATATCAACCCATGTAATGGTAGTATCTATTACACCTTGTATGGCCAGAGTTGTTTCACAACCTTCTCTAATTTCAGATTCTGGAGTTGTAATATTTCCTTCAATGGAAGTGATAGAGTAAATATTTTTATTTGACCCAGGCTTACAAAAAGTAATATAATGAGGACCAACACCAGGTAAACAAATTGCTTCTCCTACTGGGATAATTGGACCACAATCTACTTGATAGTATAAAGCACCTGAAGGTGCGGCACCAAATTCGATATCAAAAGCTAAACCGACAGCGTCTTCATCTAATGTAACTTCAAATGAAGTACAACGGGGTGGAGGAATTTCTACTAAAGTATCAACTCCACAACAAAAGCTATCTCTTGCGTGATAAGGAGAAAGATAAATACTATCTGGTACACCAGTTAGATCTGCTACATGAAAAGGCACGTCATCATCACAATAAGGTGATTGACTATAGGATTCTAAAGGATTGAAAATGAAAGAAAATAAAAGAAAAATACAAACTCTCATAAAATCCTTAAAAATAGAATAAGCCTTTTTAAATGTAATTATTTTAAAAAAATCATTATTCATTTTAGTTTTTAAAGTATAATAAGGAGGTAATATAAAATTTGATGTTTGACCAATATACCAAAAAACAAATATCTGTCTTATGAAAGTTTGTTAATTTCCATACAGGTGAATAATTTAAAATATAAGAATTCACGATTTGATGTCTTACACTTGTAAGCTCATTTTCTCTTGAATGAGTTTAAGTGCTAATTCCATTTGTTCTTCTTTGGTTAAATTAGAATTATCTATTTCAATAGCATCATCTGCTTTTCGGAGTGGACTATCTTCTCTTGTGGAATCTATTCGATCTCTTTCGGATAAATTAGTAGCAATTTCAGAACGTTTAACTTTTTGCCCTTTAGAGATTAACTCATCATATCTTCTCTGGGCTCTAATTTCCATATTAGCGGTAAGGAATATTTTTAATTCTGCATCTGGAAAAACAACTGTTCCTATGTCTCTACCATCCATCACTACCCCTTTTTCTTTGCCCATTTCTCTTTGTTGGGCAACCATTGCTCTTCTAACTGATGAAATGGTTGCGACTGGACTTACCCAATTCGACACTTCCATTTCACGGATTTCTTCTTCTACATTTTCATCATTTAAAAATGTACAATTTTTTCCTTCTAAAGATTTAAAAGAAATATTGACATGACACAAGGCATTTTGAACTTCTTCATTATTTTTTAAATCAATCTTATTTCTTAAAAAATATAAAGTAGTTGCTCTATACATTGCCCCAGTATCTACATAACCATAATCCAATTCTACGGCAATTGCTTTTGCTAAGGTACTTTTTCCACAAGAAGAAAACCCATCTACAGCTATGGTAATCTTTTTCATTATCGTATTAGTTTAGTATCTGTAATTTAGCAAATTTTAGCATTAATCTTTTAGCACCTACTGCTGGAAAATGAATGGTAGCTACTCGCCCATCTCCTTTGCCATCAGTAGAAACGACTTTGCCTGTCCCAAAACGCATATGTAAAACTTTCTGACCTGTTTCTATGGACGAACCAGGACTTGGTTTAAAATCTTTAGGATCTATATTAACAACGACTTGTTTCTTTAAAGATTTAAAATTACCACTTACTCTTGAAGGTCCAGGCGTAGAATGAGATGAAGTAAACATTTCATTCCCCATATCTAAGCCTCGAGTTGAACTAATATCCCCCTCGAGATGTGATTTATCAATTTCATCCAAGAAACGACTTGGATCATTGTATCTCATTTTCCCATATTGATATCTTGATTTAGCAAACGAAAGGGTCAAAAATTCTTCTGCTCTAGTAATCGCTACATAAAAAAGTCTTCGTTCTTCCTCAATTCCATTTCGATCATTTTTAGCCATGAAACTGGGAAAAAGATCTTCTTCTAAACCTACTACAAACACAGATTTAAATTCTAAGCCCTTAGCGGCATGGGTGGTCATTAATGTAACTGTATCATCGCTATCTTCATTATCTAAATCAGTATACAAAGCAATACTTTGCAAATATGCTGCTAAAGTTTTCTCTGGCATTGTAGCATCATCTAAAACTTCATCATTTTCAACGAAATCTTTAATACCATCCATTAAGGCATTTAAGTTTTCTAAGCGATTCATCCCTTCAATGGTCGTATCTGATTTATAATGATTTAATACACCCGATTGTTTGGCCACGTATGATGCAATTTCATAGGCCGTTCCTTTATCTGCTTTTTCGATAAAGACAGACATCATATTCGAAAATTTATTCAAGTTTTTTCTAGCCGCTGAACTGATTGGCATGACTTGAACGGATTCCCATAAAGAGATATCATTTTCAACAGCATAAGCCGCTAATTTATCAAGCGTTGTTTTTCCAATTCCTCTTCTAGGAAAATTGATGATGCGTTTTAATGCTTCTTCATCTTTTGGATTAATCGTTAAACGTAAGTAGGCTAAAAAATCTTTGACTTCTTTTCTTTGATAAAACGAAGTGCCACCAAATACTTTATATGCAATATTATAATTTCTTAAAGATTCTTCAAAAGTCCTTGATTGAGAATTCGTTCTATATAAAATGGCAATATCTTTATTATAAAGATGATTTCTTGTTTTCTGTTCTAGGATATAATCTGCAACTCGTTTCGATTCTTCGCCATCCGTCATGGCTTTAATCAATTTGATTTTTTGGCCTTCTCCTTTGTGGGACCAAATCTTTTTCTTGAGTTGTTTCGAATTGTATTCAATGACTTGATTGGCTGCTTGTACAATATGACTGGTTGATCTATAATTTTCTTCCAGTTTAAATGTTTGAAGTGCTGGATAATCTTTTTCAAAATCTAAAATATTATCAATCGTAGCTCCACGGAATGCATATATACTTTGCGCATCATCTCCTACAACACAAATGTTATTTTCACTTCCTTTATAATTGACCAATTTACGAATGATCGCATATTGTAAATAATTGGTATCCTGAAACTCATCAACTAAAAGATATTGAAACCGATCTCTATATTTTTCAAGTACTTCTTCTGGATTAGAATGCAATAAAAAATAAAACTGATACAACAAATCATCAAAATCCATTGCGCCTGCTCGTTTACACCTTTTGGTGTACTCCGCATATATTTTATGAAAATAAGGTCGTTTGGCTAACTTATCCTCTGCCATCAAGGTTTCGTTTGTTACATAACCTTTGGGAGGAATCAAATTACTCTTCGCACTTGAAATTCTATTTCTACAAACATTCACATTGTAATGTTCTTTATTCAAGTTCATGCTCTTGATGATCGAAGAAACTAAACTTTTAGAATCATCTGTATCATAGATTGTAAAATCAGAAGGATAACCTATTTTTTCTGCTTCACTCCTTAATATCCTTGCAAAGATGGAGTGAAATGTTCCAGCCCAAATACTTTTTGTATTACTACCTACTACTTTTTCAATCCGCTCTTTCATTTCCTTAGCAGCTTTATTGGTAAAGGTTAAGGCTAGAATTTTATAAGCAGGTACACCTGAATTGATAATATGTGCAATTCTAAATGTCAAAACTCTTGTCTTTCCTGAACCAGGTCCAGCAATCACCATTACAGGTCCTTTGATGGTTGTAACGGCTTTTCTTTGAATATCATTAAGTTGAGACAGGTAATCCGACATTATTATAATTTATGTTGTAAAAGTACAAAATAAGGTGGGAAAGAGTCTTGTAATTTTAGGATTTAAGAAATAAAAATTATGGAATCAAATATCTTACAATATTCAAATTATTTATGTGGTGATTTTAAAAACTAAATCTAATTTTGGTTACAAATATTCTGTAATTCAATTGGATTTTAGCATAATTATGCTTTTATTGAATTCATTCTTAACACTTAAAACAACAAATCATGTCTGAAGAAGAAGAAGGTGGTGGAGGTGGTGGAATGACTGGTACATTTATTTTTATCGGTATTCTTTTACTCGTAAATTTTTAAGCTATTTATTTAGTTGGGGGTTTTGGCTTTATTAATGAGCTAAATCCATTAAATCAAGAAAAAGATTGAAAATGTTATTTTCAATCTTTTTCATTTGCATATGAAAAGAGAAGAATTAATTTTCAATTACCTCTTAGGTTTCAGTTTATTCTTTTGAGTTATATGGGAATTGCTGAAAATGGAATAAGTCCTATTCGGCTAACTGTTTCTGTCTTAAATATTTTTATTGGAATTTTGATCATTATTAGATCTCAGCAACAAATAATGGGCAATCTAAAGAGTATCCTTTTTAGTTTACCTTCTTTTATTATTGCAGGTCTTAGTTTTCGATTGGCTATTGAACAACCGATATGGGATTTTTTCCCTAGTTTACTTTTTATAAGTGGTACTAGTTTTACTATTATCTCTTTTCTGTTCTTAGGAAATAGCTTTTCTTTTTTTCCTGCCCTTCGAAATATCAAAACAAAAGGACCTTATTCAATCATTCGACATCCAGGATATCTTGGAGAAATTATAATGGTTTTTGCTTGTTGTATTACGATTGAAAAATGGTTTGCACTAATATTATTTTTACTCCTTATAATTTTTATTCGAATTAGAATTCATGAAGAAGAAAAAATACTTATTCTGAAAGAAAGTTATCGGGAATATACTAAAAATGTTACGTGGAAATTAATTCCATTCATTTGGTAATTTATTTTTTACATTACGAATCCATTACATGATTGAATCATATTTTTATCCTTTCATTTATTTTTGGATAGCTTTAGCGATTATTATATTTTTTATCAATCTAAAAGTTAAAGCTCCATATGGTAGGCATACGTCTAATAAATGGGGTGCAACTATTGATAATAAAATAGGATGGATTTTAATGGAATTGCCTGCATTAATTACTTGTCCATTATTTTTCATCTTCGGTTCTGGAGAAAAAAATATTGTTGTTTATTTATTTATTTTCTTTTGGATCATTCATTATTTTAATCGAACGTTTATCTTTCCTTTTAGAATTAAAACAACGGGGAAAAAGATACCTCTATCTATCGTATTATCTGGACAATTTTTTAATGTAATAAACGGATTCATTTGCGGTTATTATTTAGGTAATTTAGCACAATATGAAATCAATTGGTTTTATTCATTGCCTTTTATAATGGGAAGTATTTTATTTATTACAGGTTTTTTCATTAATCAAAAATCGGATCATATTCTGATCCAATTACGGAAACCAGGTGAAACGCATTATAAAATTCCAAATGGTTTTTTATTTAACAGAATTTCTTGCCCGAATCATTTTGGAGAGATTATAGAATGGCTAGGATTCGGAATTATGACAGGATCTATTGCTTGTTTTAGTTTTTTCTTTTGGACCTTCTGCAATTTGGTTCCTAGAGCCTTAGCGCATCATAAATGGTATAAAAATCATTTTGAATTTTATCCAAAAGAAAGGAAAGCTGTTTTTCCTTATATATTTTAAAGAAATAAAAAGAATCATCTCGAAGTGTGAAATCCTTCGAGATGATTTATATTAATTAAGGCAAAGGGTATACAATTACAACTACCATCCCATCTCTTGGTGGATGTGTATCATGATCAGCATAAACATCATCTGGAATCTTATCATTGCATCCTCCTTTAACTTTTGGTAAAGTAGTTTTATTAATGATTTTAAATTTAGAATTCTCCAATTTTCTCATAATTCGTCTTTTTGTTTTAAATAGAATCATCAATATCGTAAAAAAATCAGAAAACCAATACTAATTAAAATATATTTCTAAACCTCATATATACCCATTTTACTTTTGGCATTGGCTATTTATCAATAAAATAAAAAAATATTCGTTCAATAGATAAACTAGAAAAAACATGAGATTCATATATATAATCATTCTTTCAGCATTTATTATTTCCTGTACTAAAAATTCAGAAATTCCAACCGCAAATAATCCTGAATCTAAGTCTGAACTTTCTCCTAAATTAAAAATAACACCTATTACAATTAAACCAGAAACATATAATTATTCTTGGTCAAATCATTATGATAATAACCAATCTATAATTAATCAAATTGAGTTACCTGAAGGTTACAAAAGAGTAAAATTACCTCAGAAAAATTTTGGCAACTGGTTAAGATATCTTCCTCTAAAAAGTAAAGGCAGTCCAGTAAAATTTTATAATGGAGCGACGAAACAAAAAAACGTTCATGAATATGTAATCGACCTAGATACAGGAAAAGAAGATCTTCAACAATGTGCAGATGCGGTCATGCGATTAAAAGCGGAATATCATTTTTCGAATCAAGAATATGAGAAAATTCATTTTAATTATACAAGTGGAGATAAGGTTGCATTTAATGATTGGGCAAAAGGAAAAAAACCTATTGTAAGAGGCAATTCAGTTTCATTTTCTGGAGCTAATTCAACAAAAGATTATTCATATAACAATTTTAAGAAATATATGAAACAGATCTTTACTTATGCAGGAACTGCCTCGCTGAGTCGTGAATTGAAAAAGATTAATCTTTCAAATATTCAACCTGGAGATGTTTTTATACAAGGTGGTCATCCAGGGCACGCTGTATTGGTTTTAGATGTTATAGAAAATAAGGACGGGGACAAAATGTTTATGATAGCACAAAGCTATATGCCAGCTCAAGACATGCATATTCTTAAAAATTTAAATCAAAAGTCGATCAGTCCTTGGTATCCTTTAAATTTTGGTAACACTTTAATAACGCCTGAATGGAGTTTTAATCGTGCAGATTTGAAACGATTTATGTAAATTAGTGTTTCATACACATCATCTTTTAAACATGTATGGGCTAAACTACATACTATTATTATGAATTATCAAAAACCTAATCCAGAAAAAAGGTATTATTCTATAGGAGAAGTCGCAAAGATGTTTGATGTTTCAAAATCATTGTTACGCTATTGGGAAACTGAATTTAACTATATCAAGCCTCATAAAAATTCGAAAGGTGAACGTAGATTTACACAAGCGAATTTAGATCAACTTTCTATTATTTATAATTTAGTGAAAGAAAGAGGTTTTACCTTAGAAGGTGCAAAAAACGAAATTGAAAACAATAAGGAACATATTGCTAAAAAGATATTTTACTTGAACAAACTTAAAAATATAAAAAAGGTATTGGCAGATATAAAAGGTGATCTTTAACTAGATACTTTTATTGGCTTTACTTATTCATATGGCTAAAAAGAAAGATGAAACTCCTAAAAATCCAAAAGTTCATGAGGAATTAAAAGGATTTGATATTAAGATAAATGAATTTGGCGAAATTAAGTCTTCTTTGAATATTGATAAACTCAATAAATTCTTAGATGATAATGTGGAAGATAAAAAGTTAAAAGAAAAATACGAGAAAGAAAATCCTACAAAAAAAGATGATGCTGAATAAATAAATTAGAATGTATGCGTTTAGTTTACCTCTTATTTATATTTTCTTTTTTCTTAAACAACCCGAAGAAAAGCAAGGTTCTAGAAACAAATCCAGAAGAAGTTTGTATATCCACTATTGAAAAAGAATTAATACAATCTGTCCACCAATATAGAAAATCGATAGGATTAAAAGCTGTTCCTATTTCTACATCATTATCCATTGTTGCCCAAAAACATGTTAGAGAATTAAATGATGAATTAAAAGATTTAACGCACAGTTGGGTAGGATGCACATACCATAAATTAGATGCTAAAACCTTTAATTGTATGTGGGACATGCCTAGAAAATTAACAGGCTATCCAGGTAAAGGATATGAATGTGGTTTTTCTAAATCTGGATCTTCATTTTCTGCTACAGAAATTTTAGAAGCATGGATAAACAGTAAAGGACATCATCATGTCATTGCCAATAAAGGAACATGGAAAGCTTTAGAATGGAATGCAATGGGTGTTGCCATTTATGGTAATTATGCTGTAATATGGTTTGGAATAGAAAAAGATCCTAAGGGCGTCCCTTCATTATGCAAATAAAATTTTATGAAAAACATATCACTTTTATTCGGTTTTATTTTTATTCCTTTCTTTGCTTTTTCACAATGTGAAAATTGGGGAGAATTTGAATTACAAAGTGAAGATTTTACCAATCCTGCTTTTGGAATTTATATAACTCCTGAATGTGATAAATTAGATCGTCCTTATGCATAGATTATTATGGATTTGAAATATTAGATATTTCAAATCCTTTACAATTCAATCCTCTTAGCCATTGGAAACCCGACACTTGGCCGTCACCAACAAATGATATTGGTGTTTGGGCTTCTGCAAAAGGGCATGATGCTAATGAACTAGTTTTAGATGAATGGAATGGTCATTTATATATTAGTGGAGGAAAAAGTGAAGTGGTTGCAATTTCAGTAGAAAATCCTGCAGAACCTTTTACTTGTGCAACATATGGATCTACAGAAGATTCTTATGGTACTTGGGGTATAGATTATTTTAATCAAGTCATTTATGCGGCATATATTTGGTCGCCTTTTGGACCTCCTCAATCTAATTTCAATGGATTAAGAATTATAAACGTGAATCTTCTTGTCAACCCAGTTGATGATTTAAATTCAGTTGAAATCTCAATTTTTCCAAATCCTGTGTTTGATGAAATCATGATAAATCTAAGTGAAAGCCATTCTTCTTTAAATTATCAAATTATTAATACCCAAGGACAAATTATTAAACAAGGTTCTAAAAAGAATGTAAGTGATTTTACTATCACTACTTTAATGCCTCCAGGAATTTACTTCCTTCATGTTCAAAATGAAACGTTCCGTTTTACTCGTAAGATAATTAAAAAATAAAAGAAGGCTACACTTATAAAACGTGTAGCCTTCTTCAATTTATACAGGAACTAATTAATAAAAATTTATACTTTTTCTGCTAAAGATTTCTTTTCATCATTTGCATGGAGCGCATCGGTCATTTCTTTCGAAACAGCTCCTTTAGTAAATCTCGCTGTTGTTTTACCATCCAAAGAAATTGTAATGATATTTCCATCAATTTTGGATATTTTACCAATCATTCCGCCAGAAGTTACTACTTCATCTCCTTTAGATAATTCATCCATAAAAACATCTTGTTCTTTCGCTCTCTTTTGTTGTGGACGAATCATAAAGAAATAGACCACAGCAAACATAGCTACTAAAATAAGCGGTTGTAACATCGCTCCAGCTCCTCCGGCTTGTAATATTATCAAGTTCATATTATTTATTTTTTACTGCTGGTTGCTTTGCAGGTAATGTTTTCACATTTGGCTTAGCATCAATCTTTTTTCCTTCAGGTGCATTAACTTTACCCTTGATATTAATTCGAGTAGTTGTCGGCCATGTATTGGCTGTTAATGTAACTGATTTATTTTGAGGTCCTTTTTTACCTGCTGAATTAAATTTAACTAAGATTTCTCCTTGTTCACCAACAGCAATAGGTTCTTTTGGCCATTCTGGTACAGTACATCCACAACTTCCTCTTGCATTAGAAACAACTAAAGGTGCTTTTCCAGTATTCTTGAATTTGAATTTATGTTCAACAGATTCTCCTTGATCAATTGTACCAAAATCATATACTACTTCATCAAAAGTTATTTTACCTACATTTATCGTATCCGCAGGTATTTCTGGTTTAATTTCTTTCTTCGTTTTTGCATCTAGTTTCGGTTTAACTACATCCGCAGATAATACCTCTTCAACTGATTCTTCCGCTCCTGCAGTTCTGCCATCAGACTGACAAGAAACTAAGAAAATTGAGACAGGTATAAGTAATAAAAGTAATTTTCTCATGTCTATTATTTAATAATCAATGTAATAAGCTGCAAAGATAAACCTAA
>JAHDFV010000119.1:6152-11029 GCA_020627985.1 Saprospiraceae bacterium | reverse complement strand
TACACACTTAAACACATACAAATACTTTATATAAATAAAAATAGGCATATTTTTTGCTTCAATATCGATACAGATTAGATGTATTAGAGTTACTGACCCTCCCTTGACACATTAAAATACATCATAATATGTTGAGCAACTAAATTTAATCCCTTAATACTGAATTACATAGAAAAAAGCCTTTGATATTAAATCCGATAATTATATGAAGCTAATTTTTATGTTAAAGCCATGTTTTTTGAACAAAAATTTCAATAAAACATCTAATATTAAGGTCGGATTAACCGACTGAAACTAAACGGACTTTACAAATTTTAAACATTATGAGCAATACTGGAAATACACACAGAAATCTCGAGAACCAAAAAAGAACCACGACTACAACTAGGAACACCACAACAACCCAAAGAACTTCGACTGGAGGAGCAATAGGTGGTTCTGCCAATAATAATTTAGGTGGTTGTATTTCTAGAGCTTGGCCTTTCCTTTTACTCTTCTTTTTGTTAATGCTATTACTCTTTTTATTCAAAGGATTTAAAGGATGTAATTCTGATGTAGCAAGTACAAACAACAAAACAGAAACAACGGCTGCTATTACGCATTCTAATACTACAACTGATTTAAATGAGGCAACAGCAGAAGATTTAAACAATGCATCTGCAAGTAGTGAAGATGATGCCACTTACGATTATACCGATGATAGTTCTTCTAGCAGTACAAGTTCAAGTAGTTCTTCTAGCGGTTCTTCAGAAATGAGTGGTTCTGTTGGAGGAAGCAGTTCTTCTTCTTCTAAGAAAAAATCTAAAAGAAAAGGAGCAAACAAAAAAGCCTATAAAGGAAAAGGAACAATCATTCATGAAATAACAGATTATTTAAAAAGTGATAGACCTTTACCAAAGAAATTTACTTTAGGAACGGTTGGATATGATGAAAATTCACCCATGATTAATACAAATGCTTCTCCTGAAATTAATCAGTTGACCATTTTATTAACTAAATATTACCCTTTTGCTAAATTCAAAATACATGGTCATATTGATCGTAAAGAAAATGAAGCAGTAACGGGTCGTTTCCAATGTAGCCAACAATCTACTTTATCATCTACTAGAGCAAATTGCTTATTCTGTAATTTCCATAAAAGAGGGGTTGGACAATGGAGAATGGAATTAGAAGGACATGGGAGTAGTGATCCATTAGTGAACTATTCATCGAATAAGAACAGAAGAGTAGAAATTGAGATCCTAACAAGAGATTAAAATTAATTTTACTACTATTATACAAAAGCATCATTCCTAGAAGGAATGATGCTTTTTTTTTATAAATGATAAAGAAGGAATAGAATCTCTACTTATACTTTTGAATAGTTATCTCTCTCATAATCATAATATTTTGTGTTTAATTAAATGAAGTGATTTAAAAACTATTATAAAATGGATATTTACAAACTACAATCAATCTAATCATTATTTAGTTAGACCTTCTAAGAGAAAAGAATATTTTGCCGCCGTGGATTAATTAGTAACTATTGCAATAAAGTAATTAATTAAAAAAGAGCGTTACACCTTTAAGAACCCTTTTCAATAATTTTGGTTTTTTCTCCAAAATAAGTAACAAAAGATTGCATTTCATTAGCTAATTCTTTGTTCTGTGTCGAACGCATATATGTGTCTGCTAATCCACGCATCGTTTGGAACATAAAACGATCCATTTCCATAACTTGCATTTCTGTGGTCCAGAGATCGATTCGTAATGTATCTAGAGTCTCTTTTTCAAAAAGGGATAACAACATTGCCTTACATTCTAATGGTGGTTTACCAGAATCATCTGCTTTCCATTCCATTTTTATAGGCAATTGTTCTTCATTCATACCCACTGTTATGGTGATATCCTTTTTAGTAACGACTTCTTTTTTTGACATGTTTTTCAATTTGATGCAAAGATACAAAGCTTTTTTATTCAAAGGGTACGATTTCCGTGTAATACTGAACAGCATAACCTCCCCAAATTCCTAAACCTCCATTTACATTGGAATCAATTAAAGTATAAGTAGAAAAAGGACCTTGATTAGAGGTATTATATTCAAGTGTATTCCAAAAATCAAAATGATCTTTGTCAATCGTACACCATTTTATCGTAACAGTATCTCCTTCTGTAAAATAACCATATACATTGGGATCTATTTCTTCCGTCCAAGCTTGTCCACGTGGTAATGGAAATTCAAAAGACTGCCCATCAAATACTTTATCGTCTGAAACAGAACCTAATCCTGGAATAAAAGATTCTTGATTAACTCTAGTAAAGTATCTATAAAAATTTAATTCATTAATTGGATCAGAAATAAATCCAGTTAATTCTTGTAAAGTATCATTATCAGGATCTGGGATAGGTGAAAATTTCATCGAATCTAAAGGAACAAAATTAGGAATAGTAGTACTTGCTGTCAAAATAATTCCATAAACATTTATGCTTAAATCATATTGCTCCCCTTCTTCTCCTAAAAGTGAAAAAGTTAAATCCGTATATACACAAAAATTAATACCGATACTATCAATATTCGTCCCTAAAAAATCGGCTAAAATAATTTGTTGCGCAGGTGTTAAATCATTAAGACAAACTTCAGACAACGAGTAAGACTGATTATTATGCATGACAGAAACATCTGCATCATGTATAAATAAATCATCAAAATTATCGGTATTTATTTCTGAAAAGAAAGACTGACTTTTGGTTAAAAAAACATAAGGAGGTGTGGATTCATCTCCTGCCTCAATATAGCCTTCAACGACTATTTCTTCTTCGAAAGAAGAAGTATCAGGTGTAAATTCTGTTTCGCAAGAATAAAACCCTAAAAATAAAAAAGAGATAAAGACCCACTTCTTCATTAATGCATACTTTTTATTACCGTTAATAATACATTAGCATTTAAACGAACTTTATAATTTGGATTCACATATGACATCCTTATTACGCCCTCTTTATCTAAAATAAAAACAGCTGGCGCGGGTAATTGAAAATGACTTTCACCAGAAGCTTTTTCTAAATTAATTCCAAATAATTTATATTTCTTTAATGTCTTTTTATCCATTTTAAATGCGATGCCCATTTTGCGAGCTAATTCCATTTTAGCATCAGATAATAAGGTATAATTTAATTCTTCTTTATCTACTGTTTTCTGCAAATGTTCTGCATTATCAGGAGAAACAGCTATAATTTGAAATCCTTCTTCTTTTATCTCTTCTTCTACCTCACTTAAACCTGACAATTGTTTATTACAATATGGACACCAACCTCCTCGATAAAATATTAAAACAGTTCCTCTGTCTTTAATTTCTTCTGTAATTTGAACAGATTCATTTTTAATATTTTTTAATTCCGATTCAGGTACTTTCTCTCCTATTAAAATAGGACAAATTTCTTTAGCATCTTCAGGTACCATTTCTTCTGGTTTTTCTTCAATTGTCTTTTCTAAATATACTTCAGCTTCTACTTCTTGAGCAAAAGAATAAAAAGATAATAAGAAAAGAGGTATTAAAATTAAAATATGTTTCATTTTAAATATTTTAAATTATAAGTAAAAAATTATTTCTGCTTCCAATGAAAATTCCAAGTTACTGAAGGAATAACTGGAAATAAAGAAACTTTATACGCTTTAATAGAAGCTGTCCCTTGAGCGACATCTGTTTCAGGAAAATAATAAATAAAAAATACATTTTTCCTATTGTAAACATTGTATACAGAAAAGGTCCAAGATTGATCTATTTTTTTGTTGGGTTTATTCGGTTTTGGTGTTAAAGTAGCCGATAGATCTAATCGATGATAGGCATCAATTCTGGCTTGATTCCTTTGACCATATGCTGGTACAAAATTATTTTCAATTAAATAAAAACTTTTGACCGCAGTATATGCATTCCCTGTGCCATAAACGAAGACAGCACCAAAATTCCATTTATCATTTAATTGATAATTTCCTACAATAGATAAATCATGTGTTCTATCATAAGTAGATGGAAAAGTATTGCCGTTATTAATATCAGGAAAAGTACGTTCTGTTTTAGCTAAAGTATAACCTAACCAACCGGTGAAGTCTCCTGTTCTTTTTTTAATAAAAAATTCTGCTCCATAGGATCTTCCTTTTCCAAAAACGAAATTATCTTCCACATCTTCTGAAGGAGAATTTACATAACTTTCCTGAAAATCAATTTGATTTTTTAATTGTTTGTAATATAATTCAACGGAGGTTTCAAATTTATTATCCGAAAAATTCCTAAAATAACCTAAAGCATATTGAATGGCTCTTTGCGGATCAATAATTTCTGAGCTCGGCACCCAAATATCACTGGGCAAAGTTGATGTTGAACTAGAAACCAAATGAATATATTGATTGGTGACCGCTACTCCTCCTTTTAAAGAAGATTTATCTGGTAAAGAATATTTAGCAGAAATACGAGGTTCTAAACCTAAATATGTTTTAACAGGTTCGCCTTTTTTATATTGGGTATTATCTACTTTAGAAGTGTAAGGACCTATTTGTATAAAAGTTGAATAACGTAATCCTGCATTAATAGATAAATTTTTATTGACTTTCCATTTATCTAAAAAATAAATCCCTAGCTCATGTGCAAATTTAGGTTCAAATTCTAATTCAAAATCTGTATCTCCTGATTGAGCCGTAAAACTTTGTGGAGATAATTTATGATGGGTATAATTAATCCCGTATTTAATTTCATGATTGGGATGCGGGAAATAATCAAAATCAATTTTACCATCACCTGAAATGTCTTTATCTAATGTGAAAATCTTTCCATTACTTCTTGTTTTATATTCATCATATTGGGGATCATTAACTTCAAATGAAGTTGGTTGGTAGTTTATGTTAT
>JAHDFV010000119.1:0-6142 GCA_020627985.1 Saprospiraceae bacterium | reverse complement strand
ATCAATTTTACCATTCCAATCTCGAATTCCAGAAATGACATTAGCAGAAAATTGATCTTGTTTAAAAAAGATTTCAAAATCATAACTATTATAAATGGCAGAAACATTCATAAATAGTTTTTGATTAAATAAATGATTCCAACGAACTGTAGTTGTTAAATTTCCATAAGGAATTTTTAAATTAAAATCTCTTGCAGATGTTTGATAATTTAAAACATCATCGCCCCAATAAGTACTAATAAATAATCGATCTTTATCTGAAAATTTATAATTTAATTTAGCATTGACATCATAAAAATAATAATTTGTTCCTTCAACGGTTGTTCCTTTTAATAGAGGTTGAGCCAAATCAAATGCATAGGTTCTTCTCCCCGATAAAATAAAAGATCCTTTATTTTTTACAATAGGACCTTGCACCGTTAACCTTGATGCAATTAATCCTAAACCTCCTTCTATTTCATATTTTTTATTATTTCCGTCTTTCATTTGTATATCTACTACAGAGGATAACCGTCCTCCGTAATTAGCAGGCATACTTCCTTTGATTAAAGTGGTGTTTTTAACAACATCAGGATTAAAAACAGAGAAAAATCCAAGTAAATGACCTGTATTATAAACGACAGCTTCATCCAATAAAACTAAATTTTGATCAGGTCCTCCTCCTCTGACATAAAAACCACTATTCCCCTCCCCTGCTGACTGAACACCAGGCAATAATTGCATGGCTTTAAAAACATCTACTTCACCTAAAAGGGTGGGCATGGTTCTAATTTGTTCCATATCTAATTCAACCGTTCCCAAGTTTGTGCTTTCTACATTTTGATCTGGAGATTCTGCAGTAACTGTTACTTCTACTATTTCAACTCCTGAATTTAATTCTATATTTAATTGAATATCTTCCTCAAGTGTGATATTAATATTTTGATCCGTATATCCTAAATAAGTCCCTACAAGGGTATAAGTTCCTTCTGGTAATGTTAAAGAATAAAAGCCATAAATGTTTGATGTTGTACCTAGAGAGGGATTCCCTTTTACGTATACATTTGCCTCAATAAGATCTTCACCTGTTTGAGCATCTTTAATATATCCGCTAATCGTATAATTTTGTGCCACGATAAAAGTTAGCATCCCAATTTGAAAGAATAGAAATAAAATTAATTTTAATTTCATGGGTCAAAGCTATATTTCTTGAAGATATTTAGAGTTTACTAAGAATAGTTTTAGCGTAATTCAAATAGTTCATCATAAAGTCTAGTATAAAAGAACGAATATTTAGATAAAAAGATGTTAAGTATTTTAAAAAAATAATAAATTCGATAAAGTAATGCGTTTAACCTTAAATTTTTATCCAAAACAATGAAACACCCATTCTTCACGATACTCCTTTATTTTATATTTGCAAATACTATAATAGCTCAAAAAAATATAAAAGCGGGCATTGGATTTGATGATATATATATCGGCACTACTATTCAAGATGCTACAAAAATTTTAGGCGAGCCTACTTTAATCAGTTCTCGAAAAGATGAAAAGATACATTGGGCTACTTTTGGATATGACCTAAAAAAAAGCTTAGTATTTTCCTTAAAATTTGATCAAGTATATCTTTTTGAAGAATATAATGAATATATGATATGGAAAATTTACACTAAAAAGGGGAAAATCGTCAACATGAATATTTCGAGTTTTGTACATAGTAAAGAAAACAAGAAAAGAATTACGGTATTAGACAAAAATTATTTTTTCTCTCCCCCTGCATTTTTAAAAGATTTCAAAGGAGATAATCCTTTGATTCACAAAGATTATTTTGGCTACTTAGAATTCATTTATTTCAAGGAAGGGATACAATTAATTTTCGATAATAATAAATTGAGTAATGTGTTTATTTTCAAACCTATGAAAAAGAAAAAGAGGCAAAAACTTAGAAAAAAATTAATCATTAAATAATCTTTATAACTAAATTATTTAAAGTATTTATCTATTCTCAAGAAATTCTCCCAATACATTTCTTTTGTCATATCGGACCAATGAATATCAAAGTGTCTAAATTGATACAGTTGAATTTGACAAATAATAACTAATATAATAATAAGAGCAATTAATAATTTATAGCTAGATTTATTCTTCGAATTCTCTAACAATAAAGCCAAAGGAATCATAATTATTGTTGCAAAATCGAACATAACTCTAGACGAAAAACTACCTCCATAATACCACATATACCAAGAAGATAATATCCAATAAATAAACCCTAAAAATAATAAGTAAACTAAGGCTTGGAATTTTGATTTTTTAAACATGGGAATCAAACCCAACAAGGCTAAAAAAGCTAGAGGAGTATATAAATAATATCCTTTCCGATAAGACCATAAAAAATCAAAAACATGAGGATTTAAAAAATTAAATCCTTCTCCTACATATGAATAAACTAAAAAATTTCCCGTTTGTATTTTATACAACAACAATTGTATAAATACTATTGAGATAAAAAGTAATAATGAAACAATAGTTTTTACTTTATTTTCCCACATTGAGTTCAAAAATAAAACCATCGTTTTTTTATCTCCCAAAACAAAAGGTATACTTGCAATAATCATCAAATTGATGGGTCTGACTATTGTAATTAATCCTAGAGAAACACCCAAGTATAATATATTAATATTTGACCTATTTTTTTTCCATTGTAGTAATCGTTCAATAAAAAAAGTAATTAAAAAGAAAGAATAAACATGGCTCATACCTGGATCAATTGCCGAATACAAATAAGCATTGGTTCCAAAAGTCAATGCTAAAACAATGATGGATCTATTTTTAAAATTAACCTGAAAAACTTTTAGAATTCTTTCCAATAAAAGTAGCGCAACGATATAATAAAATATTGCTCCGAAAGTAATCCAAATAATATAAGGTTTAGAAAAACCATCAGGGGAATGAGACGAGATTTTAGCATGCAAATGCCCCAGAATAAAAAAAGGAATTTCCATGACCGCTGTACCACAGAAATATTTATTGACTACCCCACCTTCAACTTGTTGTCTATAATCATATCCGTGAAAACTGGGATATTTTTCTTTTTCAATTTCTTCAAAAAATCCAAAGTGTAAATCTTTGTAAATAAAAATAGCAGGTAGATATGCATAATAGCCTCTAGAATCATATTTCAATACATTATTCCAATTCTTATCCCCTGCCAAATTAATATTAAAGGTCGTCCAAATAAAAACAATAAGAATGAATAAATATTTATACATGAATGAGTTTAGATATCTTAAGTCTTGAATAATACAGTCATCTTTATAAGAGTAAAGATGCAATAAATAAATGAAGCTTCATAAATTATAAATGATCCTTTACTTCTTTTTATTACTATACTTATTCCTTTAAAATCACATTATGACATAAATAATATACCTCATTATTTATATTTATGTAACCAATCCAAAAAATTACATTAATAAATAAGCCAATTGATTGTTCAACTTAAAACCAAACCATGAAAAATATTAAATTCTTCTCAGTTTTCTTTTTAATATCGAGCTTTTCGTTGAATGCTCAAAGTGAAAATCTATTACAAGAAATAATAGATTTAGACATTGGTATGTATGATGCTTTTATGGAAAAAAATATCCTTACTGATGAATTCGAAGAAGAAACTCAAAAAGAAGGAGACCCTTTGAAATATAGATTATCGTTATTAAAAAAAGATGTCGCATTTGTAGCTACTGAAATGAGGAAACAAATGGAATCTCCTCAAATAAAAGAAGGTCGTTTTAAAGGAAAAGATTTATTTTCAGCAATGTTAGAAGCGGATCAAATTGATCTAAGAAGTTTCTTGAGATATGTCAAACAATTCCCCAAAAAATACCAGGGACAAAAATGGAAATTTAGTGAAATTTTTGCTACTTGGATTGATAATGGTTCTCCTACCGTTTTTGATGATTATGTCCTAATGATGGATAATCCAATAAATGTATCTATAGTAAATTATTACAAGGGCATTGATGAAAAAATGGCTGATCAAGTTTTAGAAAAAGTTACCAGTAAAGCAGGGAAACTTACAGAAGAAGGTGCAGTAATAAAAGCTTCTAATCTTTTATTTCATGCATCCGAAATTGCTAATTTAATGAACAATAAAAAAAGACTTGGATGGATTTATTATAAACAAGGAAAAGTTCATACAGAAAGAGAAAGTTATGATTTTGCACATCTCACTTATGAAAAAGCTAAAAAGGTTTTTATCCATTTAGAAGATAAAGCAGGACTTATTGTTTTAGGGAATGACATGGGGTACAATCTAAATTTAAAAGAGACAAAAAAATCGTATAAAGAAGCGGAAAAAATATTATTAGAAGCTTTAGAAATAGGAAATGATTTCCCTAAAGACAATAAGAATATTTCTCCCGTTATTGCTTTGATTTATCAAAACTTAGGGAATAGTTATAAGAATCTAAAGAAATATCAACAAGCGGAAGAAAGCTATAAAAAGGGTTTAGGATATACTCAAATTGAAGCCTTACTCGCCTTAAAACGAAAAGCATCTTTAGAATTAAAACTCTCAGAATTATACAAAGTCCTAAAGAAAGATTCATTAGCCAAAGAATATGAAAACAAAGCAGTTTATTCATACAAGGAATATGAAGAGAAATTGAACAATAGAAAACGTTTATGATTCATGAAATCCGTCAGAGTATAAAATTAATACACAATTATGTATATTGGGTTTCTTAGAGAAAACCCATATTTACAATGCAACGTTTATTTGTTATAATTCTCATCTTTATTCCATCATTTTTAATAGCTCAATTTGGATGGGTAGATGGTTTTATTGTTCGCAACACAGGTGATACTATTCCAGGAAAAATATACTATTCGCCTCCTGGACATCGTTCAGCTAAAATTTTATTCAAAGAAGAAGGACAAAAAGAAAAAGTAAAGTATCGCCCCTTCATGATTCGGGGATATTTTGTAAAAGATCAATATTTTATTTCTAGAATTTATGATATCAATCCTTCCCTGACTTATGGTTTAGGTGTTTTTATGCGTTTAGTTAATCATGGAGAAAAGAGCCATGTCAAAGTTTATGAATATTGGAATACAGATCGTGAATTTGGCTATAATCAAACATTCTTAGTTAAAAGCGGTGGTTCTTCTTATGAAATAAATCCATTGAAATTCAAAAAAAGCACTGCAAAATTCTTTAAAGATTTCCCTGAATTACATAAAGATATTAATAAGGGAATGTACAGCAGAAAAGATTTAATGAAAATCGTTGAACGATATAATGCTTGGCGGAAATTTGATAAATGGAATAAAAAATATGATATAAAATAAAAGAGCCCTTGTCAAAAACAAGGACTCTTAACATTCAAACTATTACAATTTTACATCTTAACAAACTTCTTGATTTTCATTTTTTCTCCTTGAAGAATTCGAAGCATATAATTTCCTTTTTCTAGATTATTAACTTCCAAAACAGCTTGATTCATTCCTTGACCAAATTCATTTTGACTTTGCTGGATCGTTCTTCCTAGCATATCTACAATTTCGAATTGTACACTTCCAGCTGCTTCCATTGTAAATTCTATATTCAATTGATTTTGTACTGGATTTGGATAAATGCGATTTACATCAAAATCTGCAGAAAATGCTCTAGTTGCTGCATTCGTAAATTGTTCATCTTCTGTCCAAGGACCATAAGATACTTCACAGAAAGATCTTACTTTATATTCATAGGTTGCTCCTGCAGTTAAGCCATTTAAAGTTAGTGCAGTTTGTCCTGGATTATAAGTTACTCTTCTTAAATAATCACTACCTGATCCAGCAATTCTATAGAACAATTGATATTTATCTGCATAATTATAATCATCCCATTCTACCCTTACTTTATTGTTATTTAATTGAGTTGTGGTTAAATTAACTGGTGCTAAACAAGGAACAGATCTGAATTTAACAATAGGTGTATAATCTGACCAAGAACCATCCGTACATTTTGAACGGACTCTATAATCATATACTTTATTTTGTACTAAACCAGGAATCACTTTTGTCGTTCCTGTTGCTCCTATTATAGTCCAAGTAGTCGTTAATGCTCTTCTATATCGGATCTGATAACTCACTGCATCTGGCATCGCATCCCAAGACA
>JAHDFV010000118.1 GCA_020627985.1 Saprospiraceae bacterium | reverse complement strand
ATAAAAAATATATAAGGATATGATTCTTTACTTTTAATAAAGTTATTTTATAGATAATTAAGAAATATTTGATTTTTCTTTAATATAAATTTTAATTAATTTGTGAGGTTAGTATTTTTTTATTTTTATAAATTAAACTATTAAAAAATGGTAAAACGAATATTAATTGTAGTAGTTGGTATTTTTATTTCAGCAATTGTAACGGGTATTATTGAAATGGGAATAGGACATCAAATTTTTCCACCTCCTGCAGATTTAGATATCACGAACAAAGAAATGATGGGAGATTATATCTCAAATTTAAATACAGGGGCCTTAGCTTTTGTTGTATTGGGTTGGATGATTGGACCATTAGTTGGTTCATTTGTTGCGAATAAAATTTTACCAGAACATTGGCGAAAAAATTCAATTGCAATAGGTGTAGCGCTTACTGTTTTTGGGGTTTTGAGTATGATGATGTTTCCCCATCCGATTTGGATGTGGATTATTGGTATAATCGCACCAATTATTATGGCATATATTGGAGGTGTTTTAGCTGTAGGAAGGAAAAAAGATAGTTTTGCATAATTTTTAAATCCTTATTTAGGAAGTAGTTGAAAATATGAAATAAATTGTAAAAATATATTGGCATAAACCCCTGCAATAACATCATCTGTCATTACACCTAGACCTCCTTTTAATTTTTCTACTTTTTTAATTCCCAAAGGTTTTAAAATATCAAAAAAACGAAAAAGAATAAAAGCAAAAATTAAATTAGTAATCGAAATAGGAATAAATAATAAAGCTATCCATAAACCGACGGATTCATCCATTACTATTTTTCCTGGATCTTTTCCCCATTCTTCTTCTAGGATATTGGTACTCCAATATCCAGCAATAAATCCAATACCAATTAAAATGAATAATGCGATATTAATTTGATCGGGTTGTAAAGAAAAATAGGGGAGAGAAAGGATATAAATTATAATGACACCGAATAAAGTACCAAATGTTCCAGGAGCAACAGGAGCGTATCCAAAACCAAAACTTGTTGCAATTATTTTAGCAATTAATTTCATATTGTAAAGTAAAACAAAAACCTTCTAGTTTTCTAGAAGGTTTTTGTTTTACTTGAGAAATAATTGAATTAACTCTTTAATATTTCATGACCCATTTTATCTCTTTTAGTTTGAAGATAAAATTCATTGTGTTTGTTAGGAGAAATTTCAATCGGAATATTTTCAACTATTTCTAAACCATATCCAATTAAGCCAATTCTCTTTCTAGGATTATTGGTCATTAATTTAATTTTAGAAATTTGTAAATCTCTCAATATTTGAGCACCAATACCGTAATCTCTTTGATCCATTTTGAAGCCTAATTTTTGATTTGCTTCATAAGTGTCATATCCTTGTTCTTGTAATTTGTATGCTTTTAGTTTATTTAATAAACCAATACCTCTTCCTTCTTGGCGCATGTAAAGGACTAAACCTGTCCCCGCTTCTTCAATATTTTTCATAGCTGCATGTAATTGTGGTCCACAATCACATCTCAAAGAACCTAAAATATCACCTGTTTCACAAGAAGAATGTACGCGGACTAAAACGGGATCTCCTAAATTCCAAGTTCCTTTTTTTAATGCTAAATGCGTATCACCAGTATTAATTTCCGTAAAAGCAATTAATTCAAATTCTCCCCATTGCGTTGGCATTTTAATAGCCGTTTCTCTTTCAATTAATCTTTCTGTATTCATTCTATAAGCGACTAAATCTTTGATGGAAATGATTTTTAAATCAAATTTCTTAGCAATTTTAATCAAATCAGGCACTCGAGCCATCGAACCGTCTTCTTTTAAAATTTCTATTAAAGCTGCTGCGGGATAATGGCCAGCCATTTTAGCTAAATCAATCGCTGCTTCAGTATGACCTGTTCTACGAAGCACACCTCCTTCTTTTGCAATTAAAGGATGTAAATGTCCTGGTCGACCATAATCTAAGGCATTGGTATCAGGTCTTGCTAAAGCTTTTATTCCACTAGCTCGATCAAAAGCAGAAATACCAGTGGTACATCCTGGACCTTTATAATCAATAGAAATGGTAAAGGCCGTTTTGTGCAAATCAGTATTATTTTTTACCATTAAAGGTAAATTCAACTCATTAGCTCTTTCTTGTGTAATCGGAGTACACAATTGCCCTTTACCCTCAGTGATCATGAAATTCACCAATTCAGGTGTCATGTTTTCAGCTGACGTTATAAAGTCTCCTTCATTTTCTCTGTCTTCATCATCAACGACGATGACTAATTTCCCCGCTTTAATATCTTCTACCGCTTCTGGTATCGTATTTAATTTAATCGGGTCTTTTGGTTGGTTGCCAGACATTGCTTTTTATTCCTTTAAAGTAATTAAAAAACCCTTTTAATAGGGCCAAATTCATGACGAAAAAGTATCGAATTGTACGTAAAACGCCAATATTGATGTTCAATTTCTGTAATATCCAATCAAATATCGGAATAAAGAATATCAATATGGCTTGAAAAGTAAACAAAATGAAATAGAATAAGTTGTTCTGAAACAACAAGAAAAAATTTGAAAAGAAAGAAGCCAGTATAAAAAAGGGGCCTAGCCAGCGTAAAACCTTGTGTGATAAGAAATTAAAAGCAATTTTCCCTCGTAAAGGATTCAATAAATGTAGATAAGTAGCCAAATTTTGAAAATTGCCTGCTGAGATTCTTGCTTTCCGCCTAAATTCTTCATCCATATGTTGTGAAACAGATTCATAACAAATGGCATCTAAGTCATTAATAACATCTTTTCCTTGATCTAAAACATGCATTGATAGATAAAAATCATCGACCAAATAGTTTGATGGTACAGGTTTGTAAAGTTCAGACCGAATAGCATAACAAGCACCAAAAGGTCCCATCATTTTACCAGAGTATAAACTTTCATTATTTTTAATTTGTACCTCTTTTGAAATATAATTATCCTCAGATTTTGAAATACCTTCTGTTTCAATTCCTGTATGTTTTAAATTAGAATCAACTAAACCTATTTGTTCATTTTTAAAATGTTTTGCCAAATGAAATAAAACATTATTATTTAAAATTACACTTGCATCAGTACTTATAAAAATATGATTTTTATTTCCATATTTTTCTTTTGCTTTTTTTACCAATTGGTTAATCACACCTGGTTTTCCTTGTCTGATTTTGAAAGGTGAAAAATGAAAATTATCAATATTGTTTTCTTGAATAAAAGTTGTAATTATTGAATTGGTTTGATCAGACGAATGATCCGAACCAATAAATACTTGATAATTTTCTTTTGGATAATCTTGATGATATAATGATTCTAATTTTTTTAAAATTACTTTTTCTTCATTATACAATGACATTAATACGGAGATGTTGGGCAGGGATTCATTTGCTTGATAAATAATAGAATTTCTAGTTTTATTTTTTGCTAAAAATTGTAATAGGATTGGATATATAAAATAAGAAAACACTAAGCAAAATATAGAGCTTGATAAAATGAAAAATAATATATAATGAAGAAAGTTTTCCAATTCTAATTATTTATTTAATAAGATGTTTTCCATTTTTGATTTTAATTTACTACCTATTTGTTTGTGATCAAATTCATAGGCAATAAATGAAGCTGCATTTTTACCAATTTGTAAAAATTCTTTAGGCTGATTTATACAAAAATGGATAGCTTCTATATATTCCTCTAGATTATTAGCTATTAAAACTTCTCTTTTGTGTTTAGCATTAATTCCTTCTAACCCTAATTCAGATGTTATTACAACTCTTCCTAATGCCATCCCTTCAAGTATCTTAACTCTCATTCCACTTCCAGATTGTAAAGGTACGATCATTATAGGATGAGAATTAATAAACGTTTTTGCTTCCTCGACTTCACCGTGGATTTTAATCTTTTTATTTTCAAGAGCAAAAATTTCTTTCGGAGTATTTCTTCCTGCAATATGTAAAACTAAATTCGGAAATCTATTATTTAAAGATGTCCATATTTTTTCAATAAACCAGTGCAATCCCTCTAGATTAGGTCGCCAATCTAAGGAACCAATAAAAGATAAAGATAGAGGTTTATTATAGACAGAATAATCGGGCTGATAGTCTTTTATATCTAAACCAATTGGTATCGTTATGGATGGGATTTTTAAACCTAAGGCTTTATAATTGTTTAAATCTTTATCTGTAATGGCTGCAAATAAATCATATTGATTCATTTTAGAAATTTCGAATTGCTTTAATTTTTTTGTTAGCGATTTTATATACCATTTTTTAAGAAAAAAAGATGTATTATTTGTGATTCTTTCCCATATTTCATATTCAACATTATGAGATCTCATTACTATTTTCGCTTTTGAATATTGGCGGATCGTTGGAATATAAGCGGCTAAGACTAAAGTTTCTAATTGAATGAAATCAAAATAGTTTTGAGTTAATAAGTCAATTAATTTTTTTTGAAAATTAGAATCAATAAATCTTGAAATATGAAAAGATTCTTTGGAGAATTGATTAAAAAAAGCATCTTTAATATAAATAGAATTATCAACAGGAGTCAATTTTAGAATAATGTTGTGTTTGTTTATCAGGGATTGCTTCTTTAACTTCATGTCTCTTGGTATTCATAGCCAAAAGTGAAATATCTGCCCCTGCATCTTTAAGCGCCAGACTTAAATGTTTTATTGCTAAAGATTCTCCATCTTTTGTAGGATAAGGTAATTTTTTACAGAGTTGAAGAATTTTCATTAAAACAGTTTCTAGCTTAGAATACTGCAAAATTAATATTATTAAACAACTTCAATAAAAAAACGGCAACAACGTCAATTGACGTGCTGCCGCATTAGTATGCTCAAAATTTTGAGCTATACCCCCCTTACTCTTTCATCGCTACTTTATATTCGTTTGGATTATGACCCTTTTCTTTCCAAAAGTTGTAATCTGCAACCATTCTATCCATGTTTTTTAACTTGAAATCCTTGTCGCCAATTCTTGTTTTTAAAGCTACATAATCTTTAAAAAGTTTATTCGTGATCGATTTAAAGTTTTCATCATCTACTTTGGTAAAGTTTCCTTTATCATCTTCAATAAAGAAAGAATACTCATATGGTTTTTTGACATTATTTCTAATTTCTACATAGAAGCAGAATAAAGAATAATGACCATCACTTACTTCTTTGTGCATAAATACTGTAGTAGGTCCAAAAATTCTTGAAGGGCGATCAGCTTTACGTGTTTCGTAATCAACCCACCGCTTTTCAATTTTACCAACACAATCTTTTACAGACTCTTGATAACCAAAGCCTTTAATTTGATTAGGCTTATATGTTACTTTAGATCCTGTTCCTTTTTTTATGAACTTAACTGAAATTTGATTGTTAGCCCAATCATTAGCAATAACAGTTCCTGTTACTTTTTTTCCTGAGTTATCAATAATGTAACCAGGAACTTTAGATCCTTTTTTAGTTTGTGCATTTAATGTTGTTGCTAATCCTAAAAGAGCAATAACAGTAAGAGTGATTAATTTTTTCATGATAAATGTTTATGTGAAATGTTTAATAATTATTGGTTCGATAAAACAAATATGTCCCTTAAGTATAAAAAGAGAAACTAGGGTAATATGTATTTTGTGACATTAAAAATTTACAATGTTGAAAGAATATTATATCAATTGTTGCTTTGTGATATCTTGTAAAAAAAGAGAGATATATAAAAGAATTATAATATGAATTATTTAATATATATAGAAGTTATTTTGCTGATTATCAGTATGATGACTGTAGTTTTTTTCTATGCTATGTACAAGAAAGACAATAGCATTGTGGATGTGTTTTGGGGCATGGGATTTTTAATCATTGATGTTTGTATTTTATTCAAGTATACAGGACAAAGAGGAATTTTTTTGACCGTTTTGGTGACAATATGGAGTTTAAGATTATCCATTTATTTAGGTAAAAGATTAAAAAGGAAAGGTCTAGATTGGAGATATGAAAACTGGAAAAAAGAGTGGGGTAGATGGTTTATTCCTAGATCTTATTTACAGGTTTATCTATTACAAGGGTTGATGATGTTTTTGATATCAATGCCTTTATTACAATTGGTTCCTTCAGCCCCTTCTTTTTTACCTATACAAATACTGGGTAGTTTGATTTCTTTATGTGGAATCATTTATGAAGGAGTAGCGGATCGACAATTAGCTATTTTTAAATCAATACCACAAAATAAAGGTCTAGTGATGAACAAGGGATTATGGAAATACTCTAGACATCCTAATTATTTTGGAGAAATGTTGGTTTGGTGGGGTATATTTATATATGTTATTCCTTATGCTAATATCTGGATCAGTATCATAAGCCCAATTACAATAACTGTTTTATTATTAAAAGTCTCTGGTATACCTATGCTTGAAAAAAAATTGAAAAAGAATGATAAGTATAAAGAATACATAGAAAATACCAGTTCTTTTATTCCTTGGTGGTCTAAGAGAGCCAAATAATTTCTAATTCTTCTTCTAAATCTGGATGTAAACTTCTTCTGACTGGGCAGCCATGTGCTGCTTTTTCCAACAGCATTTTTTCTTTATCTGAAAATGGTTTTTCAGGCATATAGATTTTGATACTAATTTTCGAAATTCTTCTAGGTTCTGATGCCATTACTTTTGTTGCTTCAGCCCTTGCTCCTGACATATCTACACCTTTGTCTTCTGCTTTTATACCCATTATAGTGAGAATACAACTGGCTAATCCAGTCGCAATCATATCTGTAGGCGAAAATGATTCTCCTTTCCCTCGATTATCAACTGGAGCATCAGTTATTAAAGTGGTTTTAGATTTGATGTGTGTAGCTTGGGTTCTTAAATTCCCTTGGTATATAATTTCAGCAGTCATTTTTTATATTTTAAAAAGAGGCTATCTCATAAGTAGAGACAGCCCTTAATTTATTCGGATACCTACCTGAGTAAATTTTCAAATATCCAATTCTCAGGTCACTCAATTTACTTATGAGACTTCCTTTTTTAATTATTGAACTTTTTTTTAAATGGTAGATTAATTTGCTTTTTCAGACATGAATTTAATACGCATTAATCTGATCTCGTCCATACTTATATCATCTTCAGCTAATTCTTTAAAAGCAACTTCAATTTCGTCTGTTTCAGATTCCATAAAATATTCTAGAATATCATCTTGAGAATATTCATCTACATTATCTTCGATATAATAATCTAAATTTACTCGAGTTCCTGAATCAACTATCATATCTAATTCATCCAATAAGTCTTCCATGGATAAACTATTCTGCGTAGCGATATCATATAAAGGTAATTTTTTATCAATACCTTGAATGATCGCAACTTTCTTTTTAGATTTATTCGCAACTTGTTTCATAACAAAATCTTCAGGTCGTAAGATTTCATTTTGTTCCACATATTCAGCTATCATATCTATAAAAGGTCTAGCAAATTTAATGGCTTTTCCTTTACTCACTCCACTGATATTTGCCATTTCATCCATTGTGATTGGATAAGCTGTAGCCATTTCTTGAAGAGAATTCTCCTTGAAGACGACATAAGGTGGAACATTTTTTCTAGTCGCTTCTTTTAGTCGAAGCGCCATAAGCATTTTAAATAATTGTGGATCTAATGCTGCACTTTTATTCGATTTTTTAGGAGCATCAACAATATTATCATAGTTATGATTGATAGCAATTTTAAAAGAAGTAGGTTTTGCTAAATATTCTTTTCCTTTATTTGTTAAACTTAATAAACCATATTTTTCAATATTTTTATCAAGTAAACCTTGAAGCAATGCTTGCCTAAAGATGGTATTCCAAAATGTCTTGTCTTTGTCGTTTCCTGAGCCTAATAATGGATGATTTAATGTTCCAAATTCTTGGTTCTTTGTGCCCAACATAAAATCAGCTAATACTTTTGAATTATAATCTGTTTTTAAAGTATCAATGACATTTAATGCTTTAACCATTTCATCTTTGACTTCCACTTTTTCTTTTGGATGACGGCAATTATCACACATTTTATTGCATTCATCATCATCATATTGTTCGCCGAAATAATGCAATAAGAACTTTCTTCTACAAGCAGTAGTCTCAGCATATGCCATGATTTCTTGCATCAATAAAGAACCCATTTCTCTTTCTGCTAGAGGTTTATCTCTTAAAAACTTTTCTAATTTGAGAATGTCTTTAGGTGCATAAAAGGCAATACAGTTTCCTTCCATACCATCTCGACCAGCTCTTCCCGTTTCTTGATAGTAATTTTCAATACTTTTCGGAATATTATAATGAATAACAAAGCGAACATCAGGTTTATCGATACCCATTCCAAAAGCAATTGTAGCGACAATCACATGAACTCTTTCCATCAAGAAATCATCTTGCGATTTACTTCGAGTTTTTGCATCAAGTCCAGCATGATAAGGGGAAGCTTTAATGCCATTTACATTTAAAACTTTGGCGATTTCTTCGGTTGCTTTTCTACTTTGAACATAGATAATACCAGATTTATTTGGCATGCCTTTAATGATCTGGACCATTTGTTTTTCTACGCTTTCTTTTTTCCCTTTTGGTCGAATTTCATAGTACAAATTGTCTCGATTAAAAGAAGACATGAAAATATTTTCAGAAGACATCTTAAGATTTTTCATAATGTCTTGCTGTACTTTAGGCGTAGCTGTTGCAGTTAAAGCCATAATAGGAATTTGTTTTCCAATCTTTTCGATCATTAAACGAATCCTTCTATATTCAGGACGGAAATCATGTCCCCATTCAGAAATACAATGGGCTTCATCTATAGCAATTAATGAAACATTAACTTCATTAAAAAACTGTAAGTTTTCTTCTTTAGTTAACGTCTCTGGTGCGATATAAAGCAATTTAGTTTTGCCTGAAACAATATCTTCCTTTACTTTTTTGGCTTGTGTTTTTGATAATGAAGAATTTAAAAAATGTGCTACTTCATCTCCTTCGCTGTATCCTCGTATAGCATCTACTTGGTTTTTCATTAAAGCAATTAGAGGAGAGATAATAATTGCTGTCCCTTCCATGATTAAAGCTGGTAATTGATAGCATAATGATTTTCCTCCTCCTGTAGGCATTAATACGAAAGTATCTTTTCCTTCTAATACACTTGTTATAATTTTTTCTTGTGTGCCTTTGAAACTGTCAAATCCAAAATATTTGGCTAGGGCACTATGTAAATCTTGCGTTCTCGCTTCCATTCAATATATCCTTTGATAATCTTCTCAATTGTTACAAATTATGTATTTATAACGTAGTTTTATTTATGTTTAAATGAATTAAAATGTTTTTCTCTATGGTTAAATATGGTGTATTTGAATTGCTTGTATTAAATTACAAAAAAAATCAACTTGGTTGTATAATATCCACTCAGATTTATTGTAAAAGCTGTCAAAAATAAGATTATTTACGTGAAATTAAAGCAGAATATATTAGATACGGCAAGGTTAACATTTTCATTAGAAATTGAGACTTTACTTAGTATACAGCAAGAATTAGGTGTAGAATTCGTTGATGTTGTAAAATGCCTGTCACAAATAAAGGGTCGGATCGTAATAACTGGATTAGGGAAGAGTGCCATTATTGCTCAAAAAATAGTAGCTACTTTTAATTCAACGGGTACTCCTGCTTTATTTATGCATGCTGCAGATGCAGTACATGGTGATTTGGGTATGTTAAGAACGGATGATGTTTTGATGTGTTTGTCTAAAAGTGGAGAAACAGCGGAGTTGAAAGTTTTAATCCCTTTAGTAAAACATTTTGGAAATAAAATAATTGGAATGACTTCAAATGCAAAAAGTTATTTGGCAGCGCACTCTGATCTGGTTTTACATATACCGATTAAAAGAGAGGCTGATCCTAATAATTTAGCGCCTACAACAAGTACTACCGCACAAATTGTAATGGGGGATGCTTTAGCGATTTGTCTTTTAGCTGAAAAAGGATTTTCGCCTTCTGATTTTTCTAAATTCCATCCTGGAGGCTCCTTAGGAAAACAATTATATCTAAAAGTAAGTGACATCTATCCCAGGAATAAAATGCCTTTTGTAGATGTAAATGATAATTTAAAAAAAATAATTATTTCTATGACTTCTGGTCGATTAGGAATAACAGTGGTTGTAAATAAACATCAAGTTCCTATTGGTGTCATTACAGATGGTGATTTAAGACGAATGTTAGAACAAAGCCAACGCATAGATGATATTAAAGCAGAAGAAATTATGACACCGAATCCATGTGTTATTCCAAAAGAAACATTAGCGGTTTCTGCTTTATCATTAATGCGAGAAAAAAGTATATCTCAAATCGTTATTGTGGATGATCAAAAATATGAAGGTATTGTACATTTACATGATTTAATTAAAGAAGGAATTATCTAAATAAGATGTATGAAATTTATAGGGTATTTTTTTCTGACTTTTCTTATTTTTATTTCTTGTAATTCAGACCCCATTCCTCAATATTCCTTTTATCATTGGCAATCTTATTACGATGTTTCTCCGAATGAATTCAATTATTTAAAACGATTAAATGTTGAGCATTTATATATCCGATATTTTGATGTAGATTTTCAGGAAGGAAAAAATAATGCTATTGGTAAATTGATCAATAAAAATAATGAGAATTGTCCTTTCGAAATTATTCCAACCGTGTTTATAACCAATCGTACATTTTTAAATATAAAAAAGGAAGAAATAAATGTATTAGTTGATAAAATATTAACTTAATAAAATGAACTTTTATAATTTTTTCATTCTGAAGATAGAAAAGATAACTAAGATGATTAATTAGAAGATACAAAACCTATTAATTTAGAACCAGTAGAAGAGAATGAGTAAATTAATGATATTATAGAAGATTAAAATAATATTGATACTTAAAAAAAATTTTAAGAATTATTTTCAGAAGAAAAATTTATAAAAATTCATGCTACCAAAAAATAAATTTATTGCATTATATCCAGATGCATAAAGGTAAACTGTTTGCTTCTTTTTTTAGCAAAGCATGGTGTTTGTGGATTGACAGCTTATAATGATGTTTAGTTTATTTTCCAAAGC
>JAHDFV010000117.1 GCA_020627985.1 Saprospiraceae bacterium | reverse complement strand
ACAATATTTCAGCTTTTTATCCATCCATAGCTATCCCGATAGCTATCGGGAATGAATCTCAAAAAGAGCTTCATCTTGTTTTACAAGCACTTACAAATCATTTTAACTTTAGTTTTTAAATCACTTCAATTAAATTACAGTAAATAAAAAAAGAACCTGATCGAATCAACGATCAGGTTCTTTAATACTGTATTGAATTTTATCCAATAACAATTAATCTTGTTTGATAAAACGAGTTGTCATTATTTTATTATTACTGATCACTTGAACAAAGTAATGCCCTGCTGAGAACTCTTTTATGTTAATTGATTTTTCAGGATTACCTTGTTCCCATTCTAAAGTAGAAACAATTTGACCTGAAACATTTACAATTTGAATTCTTGCATTTGTTTCAAATAAAATACTTGATGATAGTGTAATTTTATCATTAGAAACCGTTGGTCTAACAGATATAAGATTACTATTTAATTCATTAAATGATAATGAAATAATGTTTGAATATTCAACTGAGCCATCAAAAGCAACGATTCGTAAACGATAGTAATTAGTTGACATTAATGGATTAGCATGAATAAAATCATATTGATTTACTTCAGCTGTTGTTCCAGCTCCTTCTACTCTACCTAAATCCAAGAAATCAAGTCCATTAGAACTGTGTTCAACTACGAAATAATGGTTGTTTTCCTCAGAAGCCGTTTCCCACATTAATTCTGATTTCTTTCCAATTTTATTTCCTTTGAAATATACTAATTCAACTGGTAGCGGATCAACCAAACAAGCTAAAACATCTTGAACACCGCAAATATCTCCAGGAGAAGCATTATCATCTCCACTAAACGTTCCAGTTGAAGCTAAATCTGTTACTGCAAAGTCCACACCTTCTACAGATCTTGACCAATTTGTTCCCACATTATTATCCACATTGCATAATAAATTAGCAATAGAAGTACCACAAACATTATCACATACATCTACATAAATAGAAGCATTACCATTATCTGAAGGCCAATCTCCTGAATCATCATAATTTACCTCATCTACTAATGCAGGAGTGGCATCCATTAATTGAATGATTTCACCCGTAGCAGAAGGACTATTACCTAATCCATTTAAATTATTATAATCTACTTGCAAATAGTTAGACGCTGTAAATCCAGGTCCCCAAGCCGCATCAAAATCAGCTAATGTTGCTCCACCAAATACAAAAATTCCTCCAGCAGGTATCATAAGACCAGCTGGTAATGCGATTGAACCATCTTCATCAGATAATGTCCAACCTGTCATATCAATAGCAGCAGCTGTAGTATTTGCTACTTCTATCCATTCAGCAGCAGGTTCAGGAGATGCAGGATTATACATGATCTCTGTAATCATAACTCCACATGAAGTAGCTGCAGTACTACAAGTGGGAATACTTACTGATACCTCTGGGGTAAAACAAGCATTTGCAGCTGCTCCCGAAACTCTTACTTCGTACGTTACTGTAGTTGCAGCTGTTGGTCCAGTTATCACTACATCCATTGTAATGCCTATACCTGAAGCAGACATTTGTGCAGCTGATGTCATGATAACCGTTTCAGCTATATCTGTTTGAACTAAATCAAAAGTAATATCTGGATTAAGATAGGCATAACTATAATCAAATGAAATCTGGAATTCTGCATTATCACCATTACATACTGCAGCAGATGAAACCGTTACATTGTCAATACAAGCTGCTGCTGTATTAGCTGTTCCAGGAGTTCCTCCACCTGCAAGTAAATCTCCTCCATTAAATGATGGATACCAACTAGATCCTAAACTATTATCTAAAGAACAATCCATTAATACTAAAGAAATACCATCATTCGTACCTGCACAAGATGGAAAAGCAGGAGATGCACCATTCGGATCATCCCAAATTACTTCGTCAATTAAACTCCCATCAAAAGCGATTAAATAAAGTCCCGCTTCATTTGTTGGTGTTGCACCTGAGTTGTCTAATTCCGCACTTGCTTTCATTCGATCAAATAATTGATATCCTGATGCAGGAGATAAAGCAGTAAATACAGGTGTATTTGCTACAACTGCACATTCTCCAGCAGCTAAAGCTGTCATATCAGGGAATGTATAGTAAGAAGATGCAATTCCATCTCCTCTACTTGCTTCATCTCTTAATTGCCATTTTGATATATCTACAGTGGTAGCTCCACAATTGCAAATCTCTACATATTCACCATCACCTTCACTTGGCCAAAAACCAGATCCTCCAGAACAGGGATCGTACATAATTTCTGTAATTGTAATACTTCCTGTATTTTCGCAAGGACCTGCAGCACCCGTACAATCACACACTGGCGAAGTTACAGCGACTGGTAAATCACAACCATCTGTACTTGTAATACTAAAATTAGGATCAATTCCTTCTGTAACGGTATAAACGATTGTACCTCCAGTAGAAACATTAGGATCATCACCTGAAACAGCAATACCTGCTACACTTGGATCAATTGTATATGTATCTCCATTATTTCCTCCTGAGAAATCTACCTCAAAAGTATAAGAATCTACTCCAGATGTATTTGTGATACATTCAGCAGGTTGTACTGATATTGTAAGATCGCAAGCAGGACAAGCAGGGTTCATCGCTCCTGGAGTTCCTGTATCTCCTAGACCACAAGCCGTTGTAGAAATACACCAATTCGCTCCACTATCATTATCAGTTGCATTCAAAGTGCTTGGGTTCAATTGAATAGATTCTCCATTAGCTTCAGAAGGGAATCCAGCTCCTCCATAAGATACCATATCAATCACAGTTCCTGCGCAAATGATTTCAACATCATCTGTCGTGTTGTTCAATGTAAAATCATTACCATACATATAAGCTGGAGGAAATGCTGCTCCACAGCCCACTAATCCACTTGCTATTACTACACATCCTCCAGCTGGAACTATAACATTAAAAGCAACGATATGATTTGATGCACCATTATCACCAATCTCCATGTCAATCATATCTATTGCAGCAGCGGTTGTATTACAAACCTCAAACCATTCAGAATCTCCTTCAAGTGATCCACTTGGATTATATAAAATTTCTGAGATTACTAAATCACCAGGATTTGGACAATTGTTATCGTTATCTGTTATCGTTAGTGTATGTAAAACATTAGTACCTAAAGCAGCTGAGTTTCCTCCTGCGGGGTTTTGTAAATCTAAAATAATATCTTCATCTCCTTCTACATCAACATCATCTGTTATTGTGAATGTGACACATTGAGCTGTAGCATCTCCAGCAGGAAAAGTAAGTGTAGCTGTTAATGTAGGTGCTGCTGTAAAATCTGTTCCATCTGTAGCAGAACTACCTACATTTAATGCAACTTCAACTGTTGTAGCAACAACTGCATCTTCATTAGTAATTTCAACACATACTGTTGTTGAAACAACATCTTCAGTTACTGTTGATGTAGTAGAAACAAATTGAACACTTGTATTTGTAGCTGGAGCAGTAAATGTTCCAGGTGTTCCTAAAGCTCCAGTACCACAAAAGGTAGAACAATTTGCAGATGTAAAGGTTTGTGTTTGACCGTTTCCATCTCCACCATCACCATCATCATACATGATCGTATGTTGAGCTACAGCACCTGCATCCGCAAGTGTAATCGTACCTGAAGTGTTTCCTAATGAATTCGTGCTTGATGTACCACCAATTGTAACTCCTGTAGCTACAAAATCAGGTGTAAAAACCCCTCCACAATCGGATGGAGTACTTCCCGTACTACAATCATTATAAGGATCTGATTGGCCATCGTCTCCAGTTGCAACTACAAAACATGCGCCAGCAGGTAAGGAAGTAGCCGCTGGGAAAGTAAATGTTCCAGTAGAATAAGTAATCGTCCATCCAGAAATATCCTCAGCAGTTGCATTTGCATTACATACTTCAATCCATTCATCATCAGTACTAGGAGTATTATACATTATTTCTGTTATATAAACCTGAGATTGAACAGATGTATATAAAAAACAAAAAAGAAAACCGAGTAGAGTAATTCTCATAGCTTCTATTATTTTAGTGAATAATTTTAATAGTGAAATAGTTTTGTTTTCGATGTAAAGTTACAATTCAATCTTAAAAATTCGGTTGTAAACAATGTTAAGTATTTTTTATTTTTAAGACTATTCTAATAAGTACTAAACATTATAGGATTATTATAATTGTTACATTCTCTTTTTCAAGCCATTGATTTAGAATGGTAAATGAGTATCATAAATGGTTAAATAATAACAGTCAATATTTATTATACAAAACTTTCAATAAATATTGAAAGTTTTGTTTTTAGCCCTTATATTTGTCTATAAATACAGAAATGGTTAACTAGCCAACTCTTATGAAACATGTACTAGGGACAAAGGATGTTTTTGCCATTTATAGGCTACCAAATGAAGATAATTTTTATCTTCTTCAGCCAGAGGCTAATCAATATATTCCTTTAGAATCTTTATCTGAAAACGATGCTGCTTTTGTTATGCATCCTTTTGATGAAGAAGGAGACTCTCCTGCCATTGCTTTTATTCCGAAGAAGATTTTCATTAATCCACAGTTTAGTTTTTTTAGCGAGCATAAAGGAAATCCTCATATCATTTCTGAATCGAATTATATACCATTATTGGATAAATTTGTAGAAGCAATTCAATCAAATAATTTTCATAAAGCCATTTGTTCAAGAATTATTCAAAAGGATATGCCTACTGAAGATTTATATCCTTTGTTTATGAAATTACAAAAGCAATATCCTTTTGCCTTTATTTATTTAATGAACATACCAGGAGAGGGTTGCTGGATGGGTGCTACACCAGAGATTCTTTTAACAGATGATCATGGTGTTGGTGAAACTGCAGCTTTAGCTGGAACTCGCCCATTGAGTAGTGAAGAAGATTGGGGTAAGAAAGAAATTATAGAGCAGCAAATGGTAGAGCGATATATTGCGAATATTTTGATCAGTCGGAAAAAGAATTTTCAAAAAATAGGTCCTTTTACCATTAATGCAGGACGTGTCATGCATTTAAAAACTCGATTTAGATTCCCTTTAGAAAGTCATTGGAAAGAGGTGGCAATGGATATCCATCCTACCCCAGCTATTTGTGGTTTGCCAAAAGTTGAAGCGAAAGATTTCATTCTTCAAAACGAACCTCATGATCGTAGTTATTATTGTGGCTTTTTAGGTCCAGTAAATTTACATGGCAAAACAGATTTATTTGTGAATTTGCGTTGTATGCAGGTTTTTAAGGATAAATTTGCTTTATATGTTGGTGGTGGAATTACTTCAGATTCAGTATCTACAAAAGAATTAGAAGAAACTCGTTGGAAATCCCGAACTTTATCCGATATCATTGAAGAAGTGTATTGTGAACAAGAAATTATCGGATAAGCCTGGCGTTAGAAACCTTATAGAAATATGTGCCTCTAAAGGATTACAATATGTAATTATCTCACCAGGGTCTAGAAATGCTCCTTTTCATATTTCATTTAATGAACATGGATTTTTTACTTGTTTAAGTATTCCTGATGAACGATCCGCTGCCTTTATAGCCTTAGGGATTGCTCAACAAACAGGAATGCCTGCAATTCTCTCCTGCACTTCTGGAAGTGCTTCTTTAAATTATGCTCCAGCTATTAGTGAAGCATTTTATCAAAAAATTCCTTTACTCATTTTAACGGCTGATCGTCCTGACGAATGGATTAACCAAGGTGAAGGTCAATCTATAGCGCAACGAAATGTATATCAAAATTATATTACTGCAAGTTATCATTTGCATTTAGATTCTAATGATCCTGATAATCTTTGGTCTAATGATCGTATGATTTGCGAAGCAATTGATATTGCTATATTAGAAAGAGGTCCAGTACATATTAATATTCCATTTAGAGAACCATTGTATAATACTAAAGATTATTCTGATGTACCATTTCCGAAAATTTCTTCAATACTAAAAAGAGAATCTTTTCTCCCTTTTGAATTTTTATCTTCTACTATTTCTTCATTCTTTTCTAAGAAAAAAATATTAATCCTTTGTGGATTAATGCCAGAAAAAAATGAAGACTTAAATACTATACTTCAGCAATTTTCTGATCGTGCTGTCATTCTTTCAGAAACGACATCTAATATTTCTGGTGAAAATATATTGAATCATATTGATCCATTATTAACGACTATTGATCAAAAAGAAAGTAAACCTGAATTATTAATTACGATTGGTCATTCTTTTATTTCTAAAAAAATAAAATTGTGGCTCAGAGAATTTAATCCTGAAGAACATTGGCATATTTCTGAAGATAAAAATGCGAATGATGTTTTTCAATCTTTAACGCAACATATACGTGTTGCACCTCTAACTTTTTTTAGATTTTTACTTTTAAAGATAGATGAAGAAAAAATAAAACCATCATTAGCACAGATGGATTATAATCATTTGTGGAAAAAGAAATCTGATGATATTTTAATTAAAAATATATCTTTTATTAATAATTGCCCATGGTCAGATTTTAAAGTTTTTTCGAAAGTATTACCTGCTTTACCTAAAGAATGTAATCTACATATGGGTAATTCTTCTCCTGTTCGATATATACAACTCTTCCCGATGCGAGAAGATATTTTGTATAATGGAAATAGAGGAGTAAGTGGAATTGACGGAAGCACTTCTACAGCAATTGGAGCGGCATTCATTCATCAAAAACCGACAGTAATTCTTACAGGAGATGTTTCTTTTTTTTATGATTCGAATGCATTTTGGAATCATCATTTACCTGATCATTTAAGAGTGATTATTATTAATAACCAAGGAGGAGGAATATTTAGATTAATCCCTGGACCACCCAGCACAAATCAGTGTGATGATTTTTTTGAAACCACACATTCTTTTAATGCTAAAGGAATTTGTGATACTTTTAATGTGAATTATTATTCTGCCGATTCAGAAAATGAATTAGACGAAATCATGAATTTTTTTTGGGAGAATCAAGAAAATAAAAGACCTGCTGTTTTGGAAATTTTCACTCCTAGAGCCATTAACGATATTGTATTTAAAGACTATTATAAAAAATTATCATAAATAATAAAACATGTCAAAAATAGATTGGAAAATAGCAAAGGATTTTGAGGACATTACTTATAAAAAATGTAATGGAGTTGCTAGAATTGCCTTTAATCGACCTGAAGTAAGAAATGCATTTAGACCTAAAACGGTTGGTGAATTATTAGAAGCATTTCATGATGCAAGAGAGGACAGAAATATTGGTGTTATTTTATTATCAGGAGAAGGTCCTTCACCTAAAGATGGTGGTTATGCCTTTTGTTCAGGAGGTGATCAACGGGTGAGAGGCAAGAGTGGTTATGTCGGTGGTGATGGAATTGGAAGATTAAATATTTTGGAAGTTCAGCGTTTAATTCGTTTTATGAATAAAGCTGTTATTTGTGTCGTACCAGGATGGGCTGTAGGTGGTGGACATAGTTTACATGTTGTTTGTGATTTGACTTTAGCGAGTAAGGAACATGCAATTTTTAAACAAACTGATGCTGATGTTGCCAGTTTTGATGGTGGTTATGGATCTGCTTATTTGGCTAGACAAGTAGGGCAGAAAAGAGCTCGAGAAATCTTTTTCTTAGGACGAAATTATTCTGCGCAAGAAGCTTTTGAAATGGGAATGGTGAATGCTGTTATTCCTCATGATGAATTGGAAGATGAAGCTTACAAATGGGCACAAGAAATTTTAGGGAAAAGTCCTATGGCTATTAAAATGCTAAAATATTCTTTCAATTTAATTGATGATGGTTTGATTGGTCAACAAATTTTTGCTGGTGAAGCTACTCGTTTAGGATATATGACTGACGAAGCAGAAGAAGGGCGAAATGCATTTTTAGAAAAGCGTAAACCGAATTGGGATGATTTTCCTAAATTTCCTTAAAATGAGTTATTAGAATATAATGCGTAATTTCGCATAACTGTACTTTGCTAAATCTATATTCATATGATGCGATTTCCTTAGTTTTTATTTATGCTTATGACTTGTATTATCATTTCTTGTACGACTCAAGAAACAAATCCAACAAGTACAACTACGGCACCAAGTAAAGATGGTTTTCATTTAACGTTGCCTGAAAATTCTTTAATGAAGGATAAACATCCTAATGTTTTAATGATTGGAAATAAAATCATTTTAAATTTAGATGAATATTTTACAGATCCTTTAAAAATTGATTCCATTGGATTAAATTCTGATAAAATCAAACATACTTTTTTCTTGGATGAAAGAAGAGTTGAATTGGATGTTGAAGGAGAAATGGATTTTTTATCAAATCTAACTTTTAGGGCAGAAGGAGTGAACTATGATTTAATTTTAAATCGAGTTAACAAATCTGTCCCAGTAAATATGCCTGGATTGAATTTCATTGAAGGAAATACATCTATAATGAAAATTGGCTTCACGAAAAAACCAACAGGTGTGATGGCATATTGGGAAAATTATAGAATTCCAACTACTATTGAAGATGGATTTATTAAAGTTACTGTACCTAGTAATGCTATTGGGTTCAAGCATTCGAAAGTAAAAATATATGCTCACGATGATGATACATCATTTATTCCTTTGAATATTGATTTAAAGAATGGAATAAAAAAGTAAAAGAATAATGTTTTATTAAAAAAGGGTCGAAGAAATATTTCTTCGACCCTTTTAATTTATTTAAATAGAATTTAATTCGATTTTAAGCTCCAGCTAATAATTTTTTCACCAAATTAGAAACGGTTTTACCATCTGCTTTACCAGCAAGTTCTTTGGTTGCCATACCCATTACTTTCCCCATATCTTTCATTGAAGAAGCTCCTGTTTTTTCGATAATTCCTTTGATGAAATTTTCAAGATCTGCTTCACTCATTTGCTCAGGAAGAAATTTTTCAATCGTTGCAATTTCTTCCCGTTCTACTTGTGCTAAATCTTCCCGTCCTTGCTCAATAAAAATAGCTAAAGAATCTTTTCTTTGCTTGACTAATTTTTGAACTAATTTGATTTCTCCAGCCTCATCCAATTCTTTACCTGAACCATCCGTTTTTACTAAAAGGATAGCAGATTTAATAGCTCTAAGGCTTCTTTTTGCAGCATCATCTTTCGCCTTCATGGCTTCTTTAAGGGCTTGCATAACTCTCACTTCCAAACTCATGTTCGAAAAGGGTTTTAATGATTAAAAAAACTTGAATGAAAATCATTCAAGTTATTAAATGATATATTCTTCAAATAAGTTCAAATGTAAATAAAAAAAGCGTTGAAAATCATTCCAACGCTTTTTCATCTCAACTTTAAGGATTGCATTAATACTCAGAGGAATAAAAATCTAGATAGCTCGTAGTGCTTTTTAATTTTAAAATTTCTCTATAATTCGTCAAAGAAATGATAAACAGTTCAGTTTGAATTCCTTCGCCTGTTGCTTCTTCTCCTTTGCTTTGAATTTCATTTAAATAAGTCATTGCCGCCTCTTGATTTTTAAATCTACGTACTACAATTAAAGGATTTTTCTTATCTGTACTTAAATGCAAACTATTCGCTCTGTATCCTTTTTTAGGATGTTTAGCAGTGTTGTAAGCATTAATATTTTCTTTAACGGTTTTTAATTTATCAGCATCTTTTACAAAAGCTACAAAATAATGAGCTTTTGCTGGTTCAACTTTAAAGTTTCCTTTTGGAGCTGTTTTATCTTTATCCTTGTCTTTTTTATCATCTTTATCCTTATCATCATCTTTCTTTCCTTTATCTTTATCATCTCCTTTTGTTGGTAGTGGTTTAGATGAAGGTTTAGGTATTTTCTTTCCTTGTAAGTAAGCTAAAATTTCTTTAGCCTTATCATGTTCTGAGGTTTTAGGATATTTAGCAACGACTTCTTTTAAAGCAACGATATAAGCATCTTTTCCTTCAATATTACCTGTACACATTGCTGAGAGTAAAGCGAATTTAGGTTTATACTTATTCGTAGAACCATATTCTTTATCAGCATTCTTAATTCTGTTCGCAACCTTTACATATTGTCGCTTATTGAATAAAGCATATGTTTCATCATAGTACTTTGTCAATTTCTTTTCTTTTGCTTTAGATTCCTCTAAGAAGTTAGGATCACTGAGTACCCTTGCATATGTAGTATTTGGATATTCTTTTAAGATTTTATCATAATAGAACTTTGCTTTAGATCTATTTTTTAATTCTGTGTGTGATAAATATAGGTTGTAATACGTATCTAATTTATCAGGTGTTTCTTTGTATTTCGTTAATAGCTCCTCATGAGTTTCAACTGACTTTGGGTAATTTTGAATTTTATCTCTAAACAATGTTCCTAATCGAAACATTGCTTTCATGATTTTATCATTAGAAGCTTTAATTTGCGCAGGTGTTGAAGGCACATCTTTAAAGATGTCTTCAATTTCTTTATCAGATAAAACCTCTGCAAATTCTTCTGTTGTTGATTCAGAATCGATTGAGTTTCCATCATTCTTCAAAGATCTTCTCCAATTATCCTCAAGTGGTCGGCTACCATATCTTTTTTCAAAACTCTTTTTCCCTCTTTTTACCGCTCTATCATTATAAGCAAAGAAGCTGGATTTCGTAGCTCCTAAAGAATTTGTAACACCTGCAGAAACAATAGCGGGTTTGTCTACTTTAGGTGCTGCATTTTTCTCTCTCTCTTTTATTAATTTAGCCGCCAATAATCTTTTATCATCTTCACTCAAATCATTAATAGCAAGTAAACTATCTTGCATGGATATGATTTGAATATTCTCAGCGATTTCAACTAAATTATCACTTCTTCTTTGAATCCTATCTAAACGTAAGTCTGTTGTATTTAAACTTAGAAGTGTACTGTCATAATAATTCTTTGCATTTACATATTGTTCTTCACCATAATACAAATCACCAAGTAGTAAATATGATTCCGCTTTTTGAGATTTATTGACTGAATTGAAATCTAAAGATTTTCTAAGTGCAGCAATAGCTTCTTGCTTCTCTCCATCTTTAATATAAACTTGAGCTAAGGTATAATAAATACGATCTTTGTATTCTCTATTTTTGGAATCTTTAAGCATTCGTTTTAAGATCCGGGTAATATCC
>JAHDFV010000116.1 GCA_020627985.1 Saprospiraceae bacterium | reverse complement strand
CTTCATTATCCTTAATTAAACGTTCCAAGAAAAAACGTTTATCATCCATATCAATAAAGGCAACAGCATGATCAATATTTTTATTCACTGGATCTTTCGGCGAAAATTGAATTCTAATGGCTGAAGCTTTTATTACTGAATAAGCGAGTTTTTTAATTTTATCATTAATGGTTGCTGAGAAAAATAAGGTTTGTCTACTTGTCGGTAAATGTCTAGATAAATCATTAATATCTTTAATGAAACCTAGATCCAACATGTGATCGGCTTCATCTAAAACCAAAGTATTTACCCGGTGAACTTTTAAGTGACCTTGACTCATTAAATCAAACATTCTACCTGGTGTCGCAATTAAAATATCCACTCTTTTTTCTAAAGTTTCAATTTGTGGTTCTTGATCAACTCCTCCAATTAATCCAAGAATTTGTACACGAGTATGCTGTGCAATTTTTTTAAAAACGTCTGTTAATTGTAAAGCTAATTCATGGGTAGGAACCAAGACAATACATTTAATTCCATCTCTTCTTCGTTCCGTTTTTCGTTGTATTTGTATTCGATTGATTATTGGAATTGCAAAAGCAGCAGTCTTACCAGTACCTGTTTGGGCAACAGCTAAAACATCTTCTCCTTTTAGAATATTGGGTATGGTTTTATATTGGATATCTGTAGGTCTTTTAAAACCCATTTTATCCAATCCTTTTAAAACATCCTCTTCTAAATGATAGCCACTAAATTTCATTTCTCTTTGCTTTTACGAGTGCAAAGATAGGCTTTTTATTTGCTAATCTTTGAAGATTGTACAAAGGCTTATTGAAGTAGTTGTTTTATAATTCAATTAGGAAATATGGATTTTGAATGGCATCAATTGAAGCTTCATAATTCGAACCGTTTAAATACAATGTCTTTTCGGTTTCTAATCTTCCATAACTAAAATGAATATGTCCAAACAGGTGTAATTTAGGTTGTATTTTCTCGATCCTTTCTCTCAATTTTTCTACTCCTCTTAAATTTCCACTGGGTGCAGTATCTAGAATGCCATGCGGTGGGTTGTGTGTAATAATAATATCTGCATCTTCTGGAATCATACTCCAATCACTTTCTTCATTTTCTTCTTGAAAAGGAGATCCCCATATTTTTAATCCATCAATTTCAATAGATGAATGGTGTAAATAAATTAAATTATTTGGCAGTTCAGTTGGAATAATAGATTCATTGTTTTGATTTAAATCTCGATCATGATTTCCTTGAATAAAAATTTTATACTTATAATCTAAATCAGAGTACCATTGAAGAAAATCTTCTACATGAGATACATTGCCTTGATTGCAAATATCTCCAGCATGAATGATCATATCACCTTCTGGTAAATTTAATTCTCTGTGGCAACCATGTGTATCTGATATAAAAATTAATTTCATAATAGGACAAGATAAAAAAATAAAGCGATTTTATTCGATATAAAAGAAACAGAGCTGAACTAGATAATAGTTCCTTAAAATAAATATCATTTGTTCATTTAATTTTTCTTTTTTATTGAACAAATAGAACAGCTTCATCCCTTTTTATATCTTCACAAAAAAAATAATAATGCTAACAAGAGATTTATCATTAGAAATGGTTCGAGTTACAGAATTAGCGGCTTTGGCTGCTTCATTTTATGTAGGATTAGGGGATAAAGAAGGGGGAGATAAAGTTGCGGTAGATGCAATGCGTTATTATTTGAATAAGATAGATATTGAAGGACAAATCATAATAGGAGAAGGAGAAAAAGATAACGCACCGATGTTATATAATGGTGAAATATTAGGCACTAAAAATGGACCCAAAGTCGATATAGCTGTTGACCCTGTTGAAGGAACAACATTATTAGCTTTGGGGCAACCCAATGCCATTGCTACCATTGCTATTTCAGCTTCTGGCTCCATGTTGAATCCTGGTTCTTCTTATTATATGAATAAATTAGTGGTTTCTAGAAAAGCAAAAGATGTGATCAATATCGATGCTTCTCCTACAGAAAACTTACAAAAAATTGCCAAAGCTTTGGGTAAAAAAATAAATGCATTAACCGTTTTTGTTTTAAATAAACCGAGGCATGTTGAATTAATAAAAGAAATTAGAGCAGCTGGAGCAAGAATTATTATTCATGATCATGGAGATGTTTGGGGTGCTTTAGCTGCAGCTTTGCCTGAAACAGATATTGATGTTTTAATGGGAACAGGAGGAACACCAGAAGCTATTATTGCAGCTGCTGCCATCAAAGCTTTAGATGGAGGTATGCAATGTATAATGGATCCGCAATCTGATGAAGAAAAAGATACTTTAATACAAGAAGGAAAACGATTAAATCAAGTATTTCAATTGCATGATTTAATTAAAACAGATGATGCTTTTTTTGCAGCAACTGGAATAACTGGAAGTTCTTTTTTGCAAGGGGTTAATTTTAGATCAAGAAATAGAGCAATGACTCAAAGTATTGTTATGCGATCTCACTCAGGAACGATACGTTACATTGATGGAATACATCATTTGGATAAAAAATTGAATAAATTAGGCTTCTCATTACCTCAATTATAAATGGGAAAATAGATATTAAAATGAATAGATTAGAAAAAACAGTAAAGAAATTATCTTTTTATCCGAGCTGGGTATTATCAATGGCTATTGGAAATGTTGTCAAATATACGGGCACTTCCAAAATTAGTTATGATGTGATGACCAATGAAAGGGTAGTAGTTAGTGCTAAGAATAGAAAAAAAATAAGAAATCATATTGGACAAATTCATGCAGCAGCTATGATTCTCTTGGCTGAAACAGCTACGGGAATGGTTGTCGGAATGAATGTGCCTGATGATAAAATTCCTTTGGTGAAATTTTTAAACACCAAGTTTGTTAAACGTTCTCAAGGAGCAATGAAAGCGGAAGCTTGGTTAACACCTGAACAAATTGAAATCATCAAAACAACACCAAAAGGAGATATTATGGTGAACGTTGTAGTGACCGATGAAGCTGGTAATTCACCCATAGAATGTGAAGCTTGTTGGGCGTGGATTTCAAAGGATAAATTGAAAAAGAAATAAAAATAATTTTATTCTTTATTGTCTTTTGACACGTTATTCAAGGTTTCTAAATTTCGTTTTATTGACTCTAATTTATCTGGATCTTTTACTCCTTCTTTTAATACAGTGATGTGCCATTTTATATATATGTTATAATTAATTGTATTATCGAAGGCCATTGTTTTTTGTAATATTTTCCATGCTTTACTATTACGATGAGATGGTACTTCAAAATTATAATGAACTTGTTGCATTAATCCTTGACAATTGGGGCAAATTACATTTATTTTTTGATGTGCTTCATTTATGTATTCCAAAATGTTTTGTTGTATATCTAATTCATAATATTTATCCATTAAATTTACAAAATCCAATGATTTTGGATGCTTCATATCTTCTTTAGAAGGTCGTTTAAAACCTTTTTGACAGTTTAAACAGATATAATGTCTTTTATAATTTTTAGGGGCTATCCAATCAAAACCCATAATGGAAATTTGTTTTAAAATTAACTAAAACTAAAAGAGGCTGTCTCAAAAGTAAAGACAGCCTCTTTTTTATTCGGATACCTACCTGAGTAAATTTTCAAATATCCAATTCTCAGGTCACTCAATTTACTTATGAGACTTCCTCTTTTTAATTACTTCAATCGTTCTTTAATATCTAATCGATGTTGCCTTGCCGTGTCATTCGCAATATCATAACCTGCATCCGCATGTCGTATGACTCCCATTGCAGGATCATTGTGTAACACTCTTTTTAAACGTTTAGTACAATCTTCTGTTCCGTCTGCTACAATCACCATACCTGCATGTAATGAATAACCCATTCCTACACCACCACCATGGTGGTAAGAAACCCAACTGGCACCACCAGCCGTATTGATTAATGCATTTAAAATTGGCCAATCTGCTACAGCATCAGAACCATCTTTCATGGCTTCGGTTTCTCTATTAGGAGATGCTACAGAACCTGTATCTAAATGATCTCTTCCAATAACGATTGGAGCTTTTACTTTTCCAGTTCTTACTAATTCATTAATGGCTAAACCTGCTTTTTCTCTTGCGCCCATTCCAATCCAACAAATACGACTGGGTAATCCTTGCCAAGCAATTCTTTCTTGTGCCATGTCAATCCAACGAATTAATCCTTTATCTTCTGGGAATAATTCTTTTAAAACTTTATCGCATTCGTAAATGTCTTGTGGATCACCTGATAATGCAGCAAATCTAAAAGGACCTTTTCCTTCACAGAATAAAGGTCTAATATATGCAGGAACAAATCCAGGGAAATCAAAAGCATTTTTTACACCATATTCAAAGGCTCTTCCTCTTAAATTATTTCCATAATCAAAAGTTATTGCGCCTCGTTTTTGTAATTCAAGCATTAACTCAACGTGTTCTGCCATTGATGCCATAGATAATTTGATAAAACCATCTGGATCATTTTCTCGCATCAATTTGGCTGCTTCTGTAGACATTCCTTTTGGAAAATAACCATAAATGGGATCATGAGCTGAAGTTTGATCTGTCAAAGTATCAGGTGTAATTCCACGATCAATTAATCGTTGTAATAAATCTATAGCATTGCACAGTACGCCAATAGATAAGGCTTTTCCTTCTTTAGCATAGATTAAGGCTTTATCTATCGCTTCATCTATATCTGTATATTTTTCGTCAAGATATCGAGTTTCCAATCTTTTGTCGATTCTCCATTCTTCCATTTCTGCGGCCAGGCATGTTCCTTCATTCATCGTAATGGCTAAAGGTTGAGCACCTCCCATTCCTCCGAGACCCGCAGTAACATTTAATTTTCCTTTTAAAGTGCCACCATAATGTTTATTCGCTAATGCTAAAAAAGTTTCATAGGTTCCTTGAACAATCCCTTGAGAACCAATATAAATCCATGATCCAGCCGTCATTTGACCATACATCATTAATCCCTTTTTCTCTAATTCTCTAAAGTGATCCCAATTCGCCCAATTACCAACAAGATTAGAATTGGCAATGATAACTCTTGGAGCATCTTTATGTGTTGGTAGTATTCCAACAGGTTTACCAGATTGAACTAATAAGGTTTCGTCTTCTTCTAAATCTTTTAGTGCTTTTACAATTAAATCAAAAGATTCCCAATTTCTAGCTGCTTTACCAGTGCCACCATATACGATAAGGTTGGCTGGATCTTCAGCAACTTCTGGATCTAAATTATTAAATAACATACGTAATGCTGCTTCTTGAATCCATCCTTTGCAATGGGTTACTTCAGTTCCAGCTATTTCTTTTACACTAACTAATTTAGTACTCATAAGAATCAGTTTAAAATTTGAGGCAAAGGTAATGAAAAGCTCAGAACATTAAATGGGGTAGAGAGAATAAAAAAAGGGATACTCCCTAGAGTACCCCTTTCTTATTCAACAAAAACAAATTATTGTTTATTCTTTGATAAATCGAATAACGTCTGTTCTAGAATCTGTTTCTACTTTTAAGAAATAAATTCCAGCAGATAATTGATTAACATTGATTTCAGCATTTTCATTTCCAAGACCATTAATGGTTCTTAAAGATTTTCCAGCAGCATCAAAAATGATGATTGTATTAATTTTACCACCCGCATTTACAAATAGCTGTCCTTTTGTCGGACTAGGATATGCAACCGTTTCACGGATATCTGATAATTGAATTGCAACAACATTTGAATAAGTAAATGTTTCATCTCGATCAATCATTTTTAAACGATAATAATTCATTCCATTAAATGGATCTTTGTCTTGGTGATCATAACTCAATGAACTAGAGCTTTCTCCAGCAGCATCTTTGGTTCCTATTTCACGGAATGAAACACCATCCGTACTTCTTTCAATTGAGAAATAATCACTATTGATTTCAGTTACCGTTGTCCAATCTAATTGAACATAATCATCAATTAATATTCCAGTAAAGGATAACAATTCTACAGGTAATGCTGGGTCATCGTAACCGAAATCAGCATTATCATAATCTTGTCCTCCACCTAAAATGATATTACCAGTTGGATTATTAGCTGTAGTAATGTTAGCAGGTTCACCACTAACTACTGCTACTTCATAAACTCCAGGAGGCAATCCATTGAAGTCATAATTTCCACCACCAGATGTCATCATAATTGGATAAGTGTAATCATCTGCATTTCCAATGATACCATCGGATCCTGCATAAGTTAATTCAAGACCAACACCGTTGATACCAAATTCAGCTCCACCATCTTGTATACCATCTCCATTATCATCAAACCAAACAAAATCACCAATTGATCCTGTTCCTATAAATCCTGCATCTTGAGCAAGGTCATCTGCCGTAGCAGGGAAATTAAAGTCAGCTGTAGCTGTTGCTCCATTTCCAGCCGTTGAATCAATATTATTTTGATTATCACCAGTACCTGCTGTTGATGGAATTAAGCCAGAACCTGCAGGTGGAGTAAACACAATATAATAGTCTCCTGGAGGTACATCTTCAAATAGATAGTTACCTGTTAAATCCGTTGTACTAGAAAATCCAGGTACTGGCATGTTAGTAGTCGCATCATATAAAACTACACCAACATTTGGTAAAGGATATTCATTGGCATCATATATTCCATCATTATCCATATCAAGGAATAACTGATTTCCGATATCAGCAACTGTTGCGCAATTCGAAAGAGTTTCTGTACCTGAAGTAGCACAAGTTGCTTGTAAAGCAGTAGGCATACCATCCAGATAAGCACTCCATGCTATCATGTCTCCATCATTATTAGTTGCTGTAAAATCAATCGCATTTCCTTCTGAACCTTGAGCGATAACATTACCATCTACCGTTAGAGTGAAATCAGTAATATCACAACCTGTAGCAGCAAAAGTTAATTCACAATCTCCAGATACAGTAATAGTTGGAGTAGGGTAGATTACGATTTGATACGATACATAAGGGAAACAATCGTCAGCAGTAGCATCAGAACCATTTCCATATGGGGTTGCGGGTCTATCTTCTGCTATAGCATAAACATTATAGACTTGAATTCCACAGGTAGTATTTGCAACAAAGTCATCACCAGCTATAGTATAAGTTACTTCACCATCACCTGCTGCATTTTGAGTAGGGGCTACTGTTCCTAAAACCGAATTAGCAGCAGCATAAGCGGCAGTTCCTGTAGCAGCTGCTTGAGCTGCCGCAATACTTGTATAAGCAGTTGGTTCAGCAACAAACTCAACAGATGCATTAGATTCTGCAGTAAGAACAGCTTCTTCGGTTGAACCTGAACAGAAATTAGCAGGATCTGTAGTTCCATCAATCAAAGGCATTGCTAATTCAGCAGGGAATAAACCGATATAAATATCGAAGAAACAATGTTGACCTGTAAATCCATCAATCATGATATAGTAATCCGTAAATGATTCTAATCCAGACACAGTAATAGAAGTACCTGAAGTTAATTTATCATAACAATCAATCATGTCATTAGTCGTAACTCCAGCAGATAAAGTCCCATCTGCTCCATCATTATCCCAAGCAGTTCCATCTGCGGGACAACTTAAAGGAACATTTGGATCACCTTCCCATATTACAAATTGAATTCCATTATCTGTATCTCTTTCATTTTGACAAGAAATATAGTTTAAGAAAATTTCTAAATCAGTCAATTCTTCACAAATATCTGGAGTAGTAAAATGATACCAAATTGTATTTTCTAAACGCGTAATTTGAGAACTTCCAGAAATCACACCACTAGGATCTTTACAATTATTAGTATAAACTCCTGAAGTATATTCGTCTAAATCTGTACCAGTTGGATTATAAGTAGCTTCATAGCCATTACCTGTATCATCAACTGAAGTACCTGCCCAGAAACCATTTTGGGTAATTTCTGTTGCTGTAGAACATTCTGTTCCACCACCATTACCTAAATCACATTCAACACAATATGTATCTAAACTAAATCCAGACACAGTAGTCCAATCTGGATAATTAGTAGTATTGTTCGTTACTAATTTAAATGTTAAACAACCACCAGTATTTGAGGGTGTATAATCTGGAAATGCAGTTATACCTGTAATATCTGTTACATTCTCAGTGCCAGTAAGATCATTATCACCTGAACCCGTGAAAATACCAATAGGAGAACTGGTATCATCTGTTCCGTTATATACATATAGATAATCTACATTTTGATTTAAGTTTAGTGTTTTTATACCTGATAATACTCCTGCGAAAGCACATAATCCTGCTGCATCTGGACAATAGGTTGCGATCCATTGATCATTTTGTTGTAGATCTGCTGCCATACCTGCATTAAAAGCATCATCAGTGAATAAATTTGCACCGCCTGGGCAAGTTATATTTAAGGCTTGAGGAGTAACATCTGCAATACATTCTATTTTAGCTTCCCAACCTTCCTCAACAACGATATTGCTTGTTTTGAAATTGACAGTTAAACATTGTCCACTTGATACAACTGTCCCTGGAGAAGGATAACTCATCGTTTCTCCTGTATAAACTCCAATTACTGAAGAACCCGAAGAATTTCCGTCATAAAATGTCATGTAATCTGCTAGATCACCATCATTTGCAGTACCTGTTCCATTTCCACCTGCATCAACATCAAAAGCATGTGTACCGTCACAAGCAGGTCTGTAAATTGTTCCTGTAGAAACAGTACTATTGAATTTATTTAAGAAAGATAATCTAACATTATTACCAGCTGTAGCACAAAATGTTATTGTATAATTTTCATCATTTTGATAATCTGTACTTCCATCTACTATACCAGGTCCTCCACTATCATAAAAATCATAAGTTGTACCACAATCTAAATTAACAGTCGTTCCTGTGGTTGATAAATCTAATAAGATGGGTGCAACAGATGCAGATATTGTATATTCTGCAGTAGGACTATCACAATCAAAATCCCATACTCTTACATAGATTGTTGCGCCTGGTGTAAGACCAGTCATACTTAATAAAGGTAAACCAGCTGTACCCCCATCATCATCACATTCTAAAAAGATTAAATTAGAATTATCACAAGTAGTTAGACTGGTATAAGCCGCCATGGTTAAATCTGAACTACCAGCAGTTGAAGTCATTTCTAATTGTAATGTTCCATCTGAAGGAACAGTAACTGTATACCAAGCATCTCTACAAGCATTTGATCCATCATAACCAGTATTTGAAGAATTAGTACAAGTATTTGGAGGATCACTTGTTATGCATGTCTCAGTATAATCTCCAATAGTACCAGCAACAGAAGCACCACCTACTGTTAATGTAGAAGCAGTACAAGGTTCATCATTTGTAGCTGCTAAGGCAGTTTCAGTCATGGTGTAATTAACTTGTGCTACACTAGCACTACAATTAAAATCACCAATCATAACATAGTATGATCTGTTTGGAGACATATTTGCAGAAACTTGTACTCCTCCTAATCCTTCTCTTTCACAATCAAGATCATTTAAATTAGTTGGATTAGTAGTAGAACAATTATCAGCAGAGAAAAGAACAGCAAAGATATCTTGATTTGTACCATTAGATTCAAAATCAAGTGTTACCGTTGCTGGATTAGTAACGGTAATGGAATACCATGCAACATAACAATTCGGAGAAGTATACCCAGTTGTAGTATTACAAGCAAAAGTAATAGCAGGTGCAGATCCAGTATTACTTATTGCAAAACTCCCAGAACCTGCAGTCATTGCTGTAGCAGTAGCCAAGGTTGTTCCTTGAGCTTGGGTGTTCACACTTATTGCGAACATTGCTACAGAAAATATGAGTGTAATTATATATTTCATTTTTTATAGTCTTGAATTAATGAATGGATTATTGCTTAGAGAGTGTGCCTAACTGAGTAAATTTGGTTGAAGGAATGATCGATCTTAATTTCTTTAATCTCCATTCTAAAATTTCAGAAGCTTCTTGGTTAAAGGAAGTTGAATTAACACCATACTTATCTCGCATTTCTATCAACATATTAGATGCTTTGATATTAAGGTTCCAAACATCAATTTTTTGATAGCGATTTAAAGTGATTTTTCCATTGATTTCATTAGACCACCTTTTTACGATTGAAATATCTTTGGCTAATTTTTCTTCCAATTTCATTCCTTGCTTAGCCAATTTCATATCAGAACCATTATTGATTAAAACATCGATAATAGCTTGATTTGCTTTTGAATCTAGAGCGTGAAATAAATAAGTTTTATTCATCCAGGTATTATTGGTTTTCCGATTACCTTTTTTCAAAAGTAATTCTACAATATTACTATGTCCGTTTTTAATGGCATGTACCATTGGAGGCATTTCTTCTCTGGTTACATAAATACCAGATTCCATTTCTTTTTCTTGATCAAGAAGGAATGCTACAACCTCATAATGTCCCATTTTGGATGCTAAATGTAACGGTCTTAAACTAGTTACAGGGTCTATACCTTGTACAGCAGGGTGTGAATATACTTTCTTGACAGCTTCTAGGTTACCTGATTTTACTGCACTAGCTAATTGCTGTGTTTGTGCAGAATAATCAACTATTCTCTTTTGACCCATTAATGTAGTTGAAAACATTAATAAGACCATTGAGAATATAAAAGTTAAACTTTTTCTCATGTGCTTAAATTTAAATTAAAAATGATTCAATTTGGATAAATGATCTATAAGCCGCAATGTAGAATATTGCAGGATTAGACGTCAAAAAAAACAAATTTTAAAGGGATTGCATCTTAGATTTAAGATACAAATCGGAAAAACTAGATTGTGTTTTGTGTAGTGATGTATTCATATAGGTTCTATAGTTTTGTTTTAGTTTTCTTCAATTTATTTATAAATAATAAATCATATAAATGAATAAATAGTCTATAAATAAGATAAAAGACAATTTGTGCGTGTAGTGTAAATATAATTACTTTGATTGTTAATTTAGGGGTAAAGACCAAATTAAAAATGTTAAATTAATATAATTACAGAATATAAAAATTTATATATTAAATAAAATTATTGGAAAGGATCTGATAAACAATGTTTTTTGTTCTTTTAGAAGAAATGAGAATCTGACATTTATAATCTTGAAAAGGGTATGAAGGAAATTGTAGTGCTAATCGGATTCGAACCGATGACCTCTG
>JAHDFV010000115.1 GCA_020627985.1 Saprospiraceae bacterium | reverse complement strand
ACATCTCTTTGCAAATCTTCTTTAGTATCACCTTTTCGACCATAAGCAGATACACGTAATCTGACTTCTCCTAAATTAGGTAAATATGCTAAAGATAGATGTTCTGGAAATTGTGCTTCTACTTTTTCAATTTTCAAAGCTAGGTTCGTTTCCCCATATCCAGCTGTTCTAATTGTACGATGAACGATTGGATGACTTCCATATTTATTTTTCAATATTGGAAGGACTTGGGTATCCATTAAATGTTTCATTTCATACGGAACACCTGGCATTGAAATGATCAATTTATTTTGATAATCGAATTTCATCCCTGGAGCAGTACCCATATTATTTTCAAGTAATTCAACCGTTTTAGGCATATAACTCTGTAGGCGATGGGCTTCATTGGGTTTTCTTCCAATTCTATTGAAAAAGTAAGTTATTCTCTCATAAACGGCTTCATCAAAATAAAGATCAACGTTCAAAAAATTAGCAATGGCTTTTTTGGTAACATCATCTTTAGTCGCTCCTAATCCTCCAGTAAGTAAAACAACATCTGCCTCTGATATTGAAGAAGAAATAGCTTCCTCGATATCTTTTAATTGGTCTTGAATAGTTTTAATACAGGTTACTTTAAATCCAGCTAGATTTAATTGTTGTCCCATCCAAGCAGAATTCGTATCTACAATTTGTCCTATTAAAATTTCATCACCAATTGTAATGATATGTACCCTCATGAATTAGATATTATTTTGATGTTTTTTTCCAAAAAGGAATACCTGCAGTTTTAAATTCTTTTCTACTTCTTCGATCATTTCTAACTTTTCTGTACACTTTAATTCTTCTTTTACCATCTGGAATTGAATCTAGATTAACATAAGAAAAAATTCCTCTCTCATTGGTGTGAGGAAAAGTATAAAAATCAAATTCTGCTTTTACCACAGTAGAATCTATTTCAACAACCATATTTTCATTTATTTGTTGAATAATATAATTGTAGTTTAATTCATATTTGGATTGAAAAGCTATTTCAGGCATATTAGGAATCTCTTGATACATTTTTACTGAATCACAAAATTCTAAATAACGTCTTTGTGAGGGATCATATTTATAAAAAATCGGTAAAATATTATTTTCAATTAAATCAGAGCCAATTCGAGTACTACTCCAAGATTTATTCATAACAGATTCCGCAGAATTCATGTCTACATCAGACATATAATATTTTTGCTTCATCCATTGATAATCTGTTTGAGTTTCCTTATTTCCCATTTCAGGAAAAAAAGATTTTTTCATTAAAAAAGATTCACCAACAAAAACATTTAATACAAAAAAAGCAATAATATAAATTGGTGCAACATAAATAAATTTCTTTCCCAATTTATCATCTAAGAAATTATATAAAATAGGTCTAATCCATTTAGAAAAAGTAATGAAGCCAAAAAAACGATAACAGGGATAATAAATATGGGAGAGCCACTTTATTTTTTTCAAATAACCACAAGTAATAAAATCAAGAAAAATCAATAATGAGACACAGAAAAATATCGTAAAGATTAAACCACTATATAGTGACCAAATCAAAAAAGAACCGACTTTATTTTCAATTAAAAATTTTAAATTTTCAGGATCTACTGTTCCTTGAACTAATAATAAAGGAATAAAGAAGACGATTAATGCAATAAAAATAACCCAAGCAAATAAGCTAAATACATAATACACTAATAAATAAGTATAGGCAAAAATTAAACTAGAGATTCTTTCTAATCCATCTATATAATCATCGTATTTACCTGTTAATTCTTCATCTAAAAAATCATGGAATTTTTTTGCATAGCCCAATTGTTTTATTTCAATTCCTTGAGAAACATATCGTAAACCAATCGTACCAATCCACAATCCTCTTAAAAAGACATGGACAACCAGATTTATTTTAAATAAAGAAATACATATCGTTAAAAAACTGGGGACAAAAGAAAGAAAGAAATCAATTTCTGGAGCATAATTAGAATACATTGAAATGTAACCTTCCAGATAAGTTATTCCTTTTTGAGCTTGAAATAATAAAAACAAACTAAAACCAGAAATAATTAATTCTAAATTCCAACTATTTTGTTGAAGTTGTTCTAACCAACTTGTTAGCTCTTCATTATTTCTATTCTTTGATGAATTTCCTAACATTACTTTTCAATTAAAAAGGAAAAAAATTTAATGTGTAGATGTGATTTTCATTTTCACATCTTCAATAGGACGATCCCCTGGAGCCGTTTTTACTTTTCCTATTTGATCTACGACTTCTAATCCTTCAACTACTTCACCAAAGACAGTGTAGCCCATATCTAATTGAGGTGTACCTCCATATTTTAAATACAATTCCTTTTGTTCAGGCGTATACGTAATATTATGACTTCTTTCAAAACTTGAGAGTTGATCTTCTGTCATTGGTCCTTTACCCGTAACAATATAAAATTGAGACCCTGATGATCTTTTTTCTGGATTATTATTTCTAGCGGCAGCTAATGTACCTTTAAAATGAGGAAAACCAATTTCATTTTCAATCGTATAACCTGGACCTCCACTCCCTAAACGAGTTGTTGCATCTGCATTTTTAGAATTAGGATCGCCTCCTTGAATCATGAATCCATCAATGATTCTATGAAACAACAAACCATCGTAATATCCTTCTTTTGCTAACTTTAAAAAATTTTCTTTATGCTTCGGAGTCTCGTCATATAACATCACTTTTATTGTTCCATAATCTGTTTCAATAATAGCATCTACTTTAGAACCCGAAGAAGAACCACATGACATCCAAAAAGAAGCAAAAGCTAAGCATAAAAATAAAATTCCTTTTTTCATAGTTAATATATTTACTAAATAAGTTTTGTTTTTTAATTAAGAAGTGAATTAAGTACATCATGTTAAATCATTTCTAAGCATTGAAATATTCAATTATTTTTTCTTGTAATAATCTTCCTTGTTCCGTAACTCCTTTAATATCAATTTTAGTGGATTGTTTAAAATGAGGCCAACCATCTTCATCTCTACCTACAAATTCATAATAACCATCTTGACTTAATAAAGTACAAACAGCAACATGCATTAAATCTTGTTTTTCTTCTTTTTCAAAAACATCTTTAATTACTCCTGTTTCTTGCATCCCAATTAAAAATAAAATTGAATTCATAGAAGGTAATTCATCTTTACCCATCGTATCTTTTATTTTATGGCGCACCTCCAACCATTTAAAATCAAATTCCCATTGTTCCATCCTTATTATTTTGAATCGTCGTTTATTACAGCAATACATTTTAATTCAATACAAATGGGTGTTGGTAAAGATGTAATGCCTAAAGTTGTCCTACAAGGTTGAGCAGTTGTAAAATATTCTGCATACACTTTATTATAGGTATGAAAATCACGTTGCATATTCGTCAAGAAAACCGTCACATCTACTAAATCTTCCCACTTTGCACCTGACGCTTCTAAAATGATTTTTACATTTTTAAAAACCTGATGACATTGTTGTTCAAAATCAAAGGCTAAATAATTCCCTGATTTACTTAATTCAGTTCCAGGAGTTGCATCGGTTTCTGGAACTCTTGGTCCTACTCCTGAAAGAAATAATAAATTACCGACTCTCCTCGCATGTGGATAAGCTCCTACAGGTTTCGGTGCATTTTTAGCTTTAATTTTATCTTCTTGATTCATTTCTATTAAATTAATGTCAAAATTAAATTCTTCTAACAATTATATTTCCTTTAGCAAGTTTTGCTTGATTTTAATTTATGTAAATTGGGATGAATACAAAAATGATAAGCTGTTTCAAAAATTAGATTTTCTAAATGGGTTTGATCAGAAAAAATTTAGCAGATAAAGTTTGATCATATTTAATTGCTAAAATCATTTTTTCCTTTCTGTTACAAATAATACCAATTGTTCTAGAGAATCTCTAGCAGGACAATCAGGAGTGGTATGTAAAATTTCAAAAGCCTCTTCTCTAAATTTCAACATAATTTTATTTGCATAATCTAAGCCACCACTTTTACGAACAAAATCGATTACCTCAGCAACTTTTTCTGGATTTTCATTGTGTCGCTTAATATTATTGATCATTTTTCTTTTTTCTCCACTACTACAATTTTCTAAAGCATAAATTAAAGGTAAAGTCATTTTCTTTTCCTTAATATCTATGCCTAATGGTTTACCAACATCATCTGTTCCAAAATCAAATAAATCATCTCGAATTTGAAATGCCATACCAATTTTTTCACCAAAGATTCTCATCTTTTCAACCATTTCTGTGTCCTGAGTAGCAGAAGCAGTTCCTGCACTACAAGCGGCAGCAATTAATGAAGCTGTTTTAGCTTTTATGATGTCATAATAAACATCTTCTTTTATATCCAAACGCCTTGCTTTTTCAAGCTGTAACATTTCTCCTTCGCTCATGGCTTTTACTGCTCGAGATAATATTTGTAAGGCATCATATTCTTCATTATCTAATGCAAGTAGTAATCCTCTTGACAATAAATAATCGCCAACCAAAACTGCAATTTTTTTCTTCCAAAGTGCATTGACACTAAAAAAGCCTCTTCGTTCTACTGCATCATCCACTACATCATCATGAACAAGAGTAGCTGTATGTAGCATTTCGACTAATGAAGCTGCATTATAACTCGACTCCGTTACTCCCCCTGCCAATTTAGCACAAAGAAAAACAAACATAGGACGCACTTGCTTCCCTTTTCGTTTTACAATGTAGTTCGTTACTTTGTCTAGCATAGCGACCCTACTCTTCATTGCATCTTTGAACCTTTCGTCGAATATTTTCAACTCATTTTCAATAGGACCCTTAATACTACTCAGTGATTTGACCATGAATCAGTATGTTTGTATGATTGTCAGCATTGCGTTTATTATCTTAGCTCGACATCCATTTTAATATTGCTCAAAATAAAAGTATATGAACATCTGCAAAGATATAAAGGTTGAAGGAAAACATGGTCGTCCTGTGTTAATTGATACATATAATCTTTCAACAAAGTCAAATTTACCTGTAGTTATCCTTGCTCATGGCTTTAAAGGCTTTAAAGATTGGGGGCATTGGCATTTAATTGCTCAAGAATTTGCAAAAGAAGGTTACTTTTTTGTCAAATTTAATTTTTCTCATAATGGTACTACTCCCGAACAACCCACAGAATTTGCAGACCTTGAAGCCTTTGGTCAAAATAATTATACCAAAGAATTGGCGGATATTGATACCGTATTAGAATGGTTAGAGCGAAACCAAGATGATCGTTATCGATTAGATCAAACGACTTTAATTGGACACAGTAGAGGAGGTGGAGTTGCAATAGTAAAAGCAGCAAATGAAGATAGGATTAAACAACTCATTACTTGGGCTTCTATTCATCAATTAGGTTACGGTTCTCATCATCCAGATATCTTAAAAGAATGGAAAGAAAAAGGTGTTTGGCACATTATGAATGGAAGAACAAAACAGCAAATGCCTTTGTATTATCAATTACAAGAAGATTTTTTACAAAATCAAGAGAAATTAGATGTAAAAAAAGCAGCTACTAATTTTAATAAGCCTTGGCTTTTAATTCATGGAACAGAAGATAATGCAGTTCCCTTAACTGCAGGGTTTAAACTCAAAGAGTGGAATCCCAATATAATGATGGAAATTATTGAAAATGCGAACCATGTTTTTGGAGGAAAACACCCTTTTGAGACCAATACACTGCCGTTACATTCCCGACAATTATGTGCGAAGTCTATTGAATTTTTAAAATTAAATAAAATTTAGCGTATTTTCGCTGGCGCAAAATAGGTTTACCTATCATTTTATGAATTATAAAATAAAAAAATGAACAAATATTTATTTACTCTAATTTTATGCTTGTTTAGTATTTTAATAACAAATGGGCAAATCACTCATGAACATAGTGAGAAATGTGCGCACACGGTCATGATAGATGCTATAGATAATAACTTACCTGGGTATAAAGACGCCATAAATAGAACTTTCCAAGATGTAAAACAAAAAGGAGCAATTGCTACTAGGAATGTATATACGATAAAAACTGTAGTACACAACCTTTGGAGAGATTCTTCGGAAATTGTAGATGACCAAACAATTATGGATCAAATTGCTGTATTGAATGAAGATTTCAGATACTTAAATGCAGATAAAGCTAACCTTAGAACTACATTTGATGAAATTGCAGGAGATTCTGAAATTGAATTTGAATTAGTATCTATTGAAAGGGTTCAAACGACAGCTGGCTTTGAGATTGATGCTTTAGCTGGAACAGATAATTCAGACATTATAAAAAATACTGCCAATGGCGGAAGTAGCCCTTGGGATGTAGAACAACATCTTAACATTTACGTTTGCCCTATTGTAACTGTATTATTCGGGCAAGTACTAGGCGAAGGACAAATCCTTGGTTATGCAACTCCACCTATTGACATCAATCAGTATCCAGATTTAGCCAATTGGCCACAAGAATTATTAGAAGTAATTAACCCTACTTATGATGGCGTTAATGTTCACTATACTTCTTTTGGAGGAAGAGATAGAGTTCTTGATGTAGGAGGTGTTAGTTATATTGCAGAAGGAAGAACTTTAGTTCATGAAGTGGGACACTATTTAGGTTTGAGACATTATTGGGGAGATGGAGGAAATCCACTTGCAGGTACTCCTGGCACATGTGCTGAAGATGATGGGATAGAAGATACACCAGCTGCAACTTCCAATTCTCAAGTAACAGGATGTGATGCTAGTAAAAACACTTGTGATGATGGTATGGATGATAAACCTGACATGTGGGAAAATTATATGGATTATTCTAGTGAAGATTGTCAAGTAGCATTCACGAATGGACAAATTGATATTATGAGAGCTGTGCTTGAAGGCCCTAGGAGTACTTTAATCGCTAATTCGACTTCAATTTCTGACTCAAAAGCTTTAGCTAACAATATTAATGTTTTGCCCAATCCTACAACGGGTACAATCACTTTAGATATTGATTTTGATGATAATGAAGAATATCAAATTTCAGTTAGAGATATATTAGGTCGTCAAATTAAAAATGTTCAAACAGAAAGAGGAACTCAGCAGCTAAATATGGATTTATCCAATGAAGCAAATGGAGTTTATTTTGTAGAATTTGTAAAAGGAGATATTAAAGCAGCTAAAAAAGTGATTTTAGCGAAGTAATTAAATTATTCAACCTTTTTCATAAAAAAGCCCTTTCAGAAAATCTGAAAGGGCTTTTTTATCATTACAAAAATTCTATACCTGCAAACTTGCAAAATGAGCATATCCTTTTTCTAAACGATCAACCGTTTTTTCTTTCCCTAATAACGCAAGAATATCAAAGAGAGATGGTCCGCCTGCTTTTCCAGAAACAGCAATCCTTAATGGTGCCATTACATCTCCAAAGCCTAATCCATTTTCTTCAATAAACCCTTTAATAATCGTTTCTAAGTTTTCAGCAGAAAAATCAGAAGTTTCCTTTAAAATATTGATTAATGCATGATTTTTTTCGGCATGAGCCGCTTTCCATTTTTTACGCCCATTTTTTTCATCATATGAGAAATCATCTGTAAACAAGAACAAAGCAGCATCAGGAATATCTTTCGTAAATGAAGCTCTTTCCTTAAATAATGACGCTACTTTTTGTAGTTTCTCATCAGAAGCTGTCCAACCTTTTTCTTCAATCATGGGTTTAAGTTGAGCAGCTATTTCCTGATCATTTCCATGTATTAAATATTGCTGGTTAAACCATTTTGCTTTTTCATAATCAAAACGAGCACCTGATTTACCAATTCTTTCTAAAGAAAAAGATTCCACCAATTCTTCTAAAGAAAAGATCTCTTGATCTGTCCCTGGATTCCATCCTAAAAATGCTAAGAAATTCAATAAAGCTTTTGGATCAAATCCTACCTCTTGAAAACCGGTGAAATGATCATCTGCTTTTTCTCCTTGCCAGGATAATGGAAATACGGGAAACCCTAAACGATCACCATCTCTTTTACTTAGTTTTCCAAAAAGAGTACTTTTCAAAAATTCTTTAATGACAATTTTATCTTCTTTATCCTTTGGCTTGACTTGAACCCGATTTGAAATGTCTTTAACATCTAATAAAATGCCTCGAATCATTTGATACACTTGCTCCTTGGATTTTAAAGTAAAATCTGGATGCTTTTTGAAAAATTCAGAAGTAAATTTTTCTGTTAACCCATCTACTTTTTTGGGATTGATGTAGGAAGCAGGTGCAGGTTTTAAAATTAAAGGAAGATGTGCAAATTGAGGCATTTGATCTTCCCAGCCTAAAGCTCTATACAATAGAACATGATGCGCCGTACTCGGCAACCATTCTTCTCCTCGAATGACATGTGTAATTTTCATGTGATAATCATCCACGACATTCGCTAAATGATAGGTTGGCATCCCATCACTTTTCAGCATCACTTTATCATCCAATAAGTTGGATTGAAACTCTACTCTTCCTCTGATAATATCTTCCACATAAACGATTTCATCTGCTGGGCATTTTAATCGAATCGTAAAATCTGCGCCAGCATCTAAAAGAGCTTTTACTTCTTTTTCTCCTAGAGTCAAGCTATTTTTTAAATTTCCTCTAGAATGAACATTATAAGAAAATGTTCCACCATCAGATTCTACTTTCAATCGTTCAGCATCTAATTCTTCAGCCGTATCGAAAGCATAATAAGCCCAATTATTTTTCACCAATTGATGTCCAAAATCAGCATACATGCTTTTACGCTCTGATTGTCGGTAAGGACCATAATCTCCTCCTATTTTTGGGCTTTCAGCCAATGCCAAACCTGTCCATTCCAAAGCTTCCATGATATAATCTTCTGCTCCTGGTACATATCTTGTTTGATCGGTATCTTCAATTCTAAGAATGAATTCACCGCCCATTTTTTTAGCAAATAGATAATTGTACAAGGCTGTACGTAAGCCTCCTATATGTAAAGCACCCGTTGGACTTGGTGCGAATCGAACTCTTGGTTTAGACATGAATTAATTTTTAAACAATAACAATTTTATTGGGTAATAATTCCCTAAATAAAATACAAAGAAATTAAAATTATTTGATTGACTAGTTTTTGTATGGTATTGTATAAACAATATTCATTCAAAAAAATATCTAATAATTTGAAAACAAGGCTTTTAAGACTAAAAAACAGCAACTTTCTACCAAAAAGAACGTAAATATGATATAATAACCAATTATTATCGTTTTAGAAGCAGCGTTTTTGACAAATTCTTCGTCTAAATTATATCTGTTTCAATATTATTGACGCGAAAATAGAAAGACTATTTCAACTCAACTAGGACTTAGGAACAAATTTGAGAATTTAGAATTGATATCGTAGATATGTACCTAGTAAAAACACCACAATTTATCCAAAAGATGTTCCCCAACTTTATTTGGAAAATGCCATCAAAAGATAAAATCATTTATCTAACATTTGACGATGGACCTATTCCTGAAGTTACGCCTTGGGTCATGGAAGTCTTAGCGCAATATAATGCTAAAGGAACGTTCTTTTGTGTAGGAGAGAATGTAAAAAAACATCCTAATCTTATTGAAGAATTGCGGCAAAACGGTCATTCAATTGGTAATCATACTTACAATCATTTTAATGGTTGGCAAACAGAAAATATTAAGTATTTAAGAAATGTCAGAAAAGGTGCGCATGCAGTCCATTCTGAATTATTCCGTCCTCCATATGGACGTGTAAAACCCAGTCAAGCCAAATTTTTAAATCGACATTATAGAGTTGTAATGTGGGATGTTCTAAGTGGAGATTTCGATCCAAACTTAAGTAATGAACAGTGTTTAAACAATGTGATTCAACATACTAAAAATGGTTCGATCATTGTTTTTCACGATAGCTTAAAAGCGAGTGAAAAATTAAGATTCGTTTTGCCTAAAGTTTTGGAACATTATTCAGCATTAGGATATCGTTTTGAAGCTTTACATGAACAATCATTGGTTCAAAAGAGAAAGAAATTTGCATAATTAATTATTTCAAAAATATTTAAAAGCCCTAGTAAAAATCTACTAGGGCTTTTAATTTTAATCTATATCCTTGTAAGCGATATAATGCACTTTTAAACGATTCGCTTTTCTTATTTCTGTTTTGACATCGCTTACTATTCCCATTGTTACACCTTTATCGACTTGGAGAGCTACCGTTTCTCCTTGATTTCCGGCAATAGCATCGGCTACTTTTTCTCGTTTAACAAATTTATCATTGATCTGAATAACTGGTGCTGCATTTGCCTCCGCTTTTCTGGGTTGACCAATGTAAATGTGTTCTGTTTTTCTAGGATCTACTAATTTAGTGACTTCCGATGCCTTGGTCAAATCAACATCCACAAGGATTTCTTTTTGACGAATAACCGTAACGACCATAAAAAAGAACAAGAGCATAAAAACAATGTCGGGTAAACTTGCTGTACTGATTTGGGTTTTACCCGTGGAGCGATTCCTTTTAAATTTTGACATAATAAAATAAGTTTAATGAATAAATATTGATACAAAATCTAGGTGGGATAGGAATTAGATTTGATTCAATATGATTAGATTAATATTCAGTGGGTTCGGCTTCAGAAATGACAAGTGGAATTTCATTTTGTATTTTCTTCATCATATCCTTGGGTAAAGTTTCGTAAGAATGACCATATAATTCTTGTGCTCTTTCTTCCCATAATTCATTATAAGCTGCTTTAATTTCATTGTATGCACTTAAATAAATTTCATAAGATGTAGCCCGATCATTTTGCAAAGAGACTATTGCATATCTAGGATCCCTAGGTCTATCCTGTCTTCCTAATGGATTCATTATAAAATCCTTGGTTGTTTCACGCAAAGCCATGACATTCGATTCTTCTCCTTCTACTAATACCTGATTTAATTTATTGATTTTAATCGCCAATAAATTACGATCAGGTATCTTTTCGGTATTAGGATTAGGATCCCAAGGCGGCAAACGGACTAAAATTCCAGTTTCAGCATTAATAGTGGTAGTGACTAAAAAGAAGATTAATAATAGGAATGCAATATCAGCCATTGAGCCAGCATTGATTTCTTTCTCTTCTCTTTTTTTCTTTTTCTTAAACATGATGAATGTGTTTTTAAAATTTACAAATTCATCGGGAGCGTTTCGACTATTGGGATAGATGCAAGACTCTTAGAAAGGGTTGTATGTAT
>JAHDFV010000114.1 GCA_020627985.1 Saprospiraceae bacterium | reverse complement strand
CTCAGGTAAATCTTCCTCTTGATCAATAATTGCATTTGGAATAATATATGTTTCTTCCTCTTCTATTATTTCTGAAATATTTACTTCCGTTTCTTCAATTAGTTCGGGTACAACATTAGAACTCTCCGTATTAAAGTGATAATCTAATTGAAATATTTCATCATTTTTTTGAGTCTTTAATTCAGGATTAATTTCTAATGCATCTCTATAATAATTTGCTGCTAATCTTGATTTACCTAATTCATAATATAGCAAAGCTATATCATAATTTACAAAAGAGTGATTTGGTTCTTTTTCTAGTACCGTTTGGAATTTAGACAATGCTTTTTGAGGTTTAATTTGATATTCATTTATCAATTTAGCCCATTGATATAAAGCATCTATATTATTGTTATCCTGTTTATATGCTTTTCTAAACGAATTAGTTGCATCAGATTTTTCTTGAGGGAAATGATCTAAAATTAAATTGGCATATTTATAATGTAAACCAGGGTAAACATTATTTATTTGTAATGCTTTTTTGTAACATTTTTTTGCTTTTTTAAATTTAGATTGTAATTCTTTTATTTCAGCTAACCTTAAATATGATTCAATATCTGACTTATCATTTTCTAGAATAATATTTAATTGATCATTTGCATCTTTATAGTTTTTAATTTTATCTATTAAAATTAATGCATACTCATATCTAGCATTATTATTTTGAGGTTCTATTTTTAGTATATCTTCTAAAATATTCATGCCTCCTAAATAATCACCACTATCAATTAATGCTTTAGCCGCATCTACATGATGTAACGTTTTATCTTCTTGAATTGCTTGATGTAAAGAAATAATTTCTTTGATACTTATATTTTCATTATCATCTAATAATAAATCTTTTTTACTAGATAATTCAGGACTATTATCTATGCCATCATCTTCAAATAAGGAAACTAATAATTCATAAGAAGATTTATCTTGATAACTCAATCCTTCATTTTCGAATTCTATTTTTTCTTCTATGTTTAATTCTTCTTTAATTTCAATTTCATCTTCAGCTATTGTTTCTTCAATGATTTCATTAATTGAGCTGGAAATGATTTCTTTTTCTACTTCAATGTTTTCAGATTTATACTCAGTCAACTTACTTAATAAATTCTCATCATTATTTAATTCTGCATCGGGTACAATTTCTTCAATCGAAGGAGGGATAATAATATCATTAATATTTAATTCTTTAATTTCTTGAGAATCATTTAGGATTTCTTTAGGAGGTTCTACAATTTCTTCTAATTTATTTTCAATAATATCTTTTACTGAATTAATTTTATTTTCAGGTATAAACTCTCCAGATTTATTCGTTATGTTTTCTATAATTGGATGTTCAGAATTAATTATTTTTGGTTCTACTTTATTTTCTATTACCCCTGTTACATTATTTAATAAATTCATACCAGGAATAGTAGAAATATCTAAATCTAGTTCCCTATTTTCATCTAAAGTAATCATTTCGTGATCTCTAAATGCAGCATACAAATTATTCCATCCTGCTTTCCTAAATAATGATTCGAATTTAGTTTTAATTAAATCTTCATATTGAATATAAGATGATCCTCTTAGTAAGCGAAGAAATTCTCCTGTTTCAGAAGAAATATTTCTAACAATTTGTAATTCATTGTTAAATTGTTCTACAGGGGTTGCAAATTCAGCATCAAGAATATTAGGAAGATCTTTATATTTATTTTTACTAGAACCTAATTCTTTATTATTGTTGTCAGAATTGATTTTTCTTTTCTTTTTCCGTAAATCTAAATATTGGTCTTGCCAATAATTCATATAATGTATTACATTACTTACTCTTTCAAACTGTGTTCGGGTAAACTCAATTTGTCCTTGATCATTATAATTTTTACCATCTGTTATGACAGAGAAAACCCTTGGTTTTAGGGTTGCATTTTGTAGAAAATTTAAAGCCTCATACATACAATTTTTGGACTTCAAAAAATTGTCACTGATTAAAAGAATAATAGTGGAATGAGGATCTGCACTCAATAATTTATACTCTTCCATTCTTTGCCCTAATTCCCGAGTATCAAGAATCAATTCAATACCAACTTTCTTTAAATTAGCTGCAAAATTTTCAGCTACATTTTGATTTTCTTTACAATAAACAAGGAAAGCCTTCATCTAAATAGTATTATGAGTAACGAATATGGAAGTTTGGAGACTTTAAAGATACTAATCCTTTATAAGCTTTTGAATGAATGAATCGAATTCTTGATTAAATTCATCAAATTTTGAAGTAGCTGGGCCAGAAAATCCGGTATGAATTTTTAAAACTTTGTTATTGGGATCTAAAAATATCATAGTCGGGTAGGATAGTATATGTTCTAACATAGGTAATTTTTCTGCTGCTTCCTTTTTGCTAGACGAACCTGCCCACAATACTTCATAAGGTACATTAAACCTTTTCTTAAATGTGTTAATGGCTGATATAGCTTTAGATTCTACTTTATGCTTTTCAAATGCTAAACCAATAACTTTAATTTTATCCGTTTTATTCTTTTTAAAGTATTCGGTGAGATACTCAGTTTCATCTGCACAGTTTGGACACCAGGTTCCTAAAATTTGAATGATCTTATATTTGCCCTTATAAGCATCATCATTATTCGAAATAAATTTACCTTCTGAGTTCGGAAAAGAAAAGGATAATTTATCAAACCCTTCCTTCATTGAAGTAAGTGTATTTGGATCCGCTAATTCAAAGGTTGGATTTTTAACAGCAGACCAAGTTGAAGTATAATGTTTCCCACTTCTAAAGGAACCAATCATACTATTATCTCCATTAATTTTTGCTTCAAATAAAAAAGCATGCGAACCATCGAAACAGGATAAATATATTTTTCGATCTTGAATCGTTCCTTCTAAAAAACGATAGTCTCCTGTTTCTGTTCTAAATGTACCTGTTAATAAATTTCCGTTCTGATTGAATTCACCAACTGCTTTATATGGATCATCTGTATCAACGTCAAAAGTGACTTCCCAATTTCCAGAAACATCCATGATAGGATCTTTCTTTAATGTAGTAAATCGATGTCCTTTTCCATGTTTAGCAAGAAAAGGAATTGAATAGTCTTTTTTAGTTTCTACTACCCATTTACCTTCAATTACATCTTCTTCGTGAATCGCAACAATGTGAGAATCATAATGTGGGAAATCTATATAAAGTGTATCATGACCATTTACTCGATCTCTTCCATATTCGATTTCTCTCACTTCAATCACTTCGTCTCCATTGAGAATTTCTAAATGAAATTGATCTTTCGTATCATAAACTAAATTAAAAATAAAAGGCAATTCACCTCTGGTTACATCTTCCAATTTCATCATTTCATCAGGAAGAGGCTCTGCCTTTTTATTCAATGGTCGTCTTATATCATCTAAACGAAGTACAGCTCTCCATTTACCAGGAGGTGGTCCTAAAAATTGATCTGGCACTTTAATACAGGATGTAATACCTATTAAAAGAAATAGGAAAATTAAATAAAAGGGAGAATAATTTTTCATTCATATTTATTTAGATGAGTCACCTTTAAAATGGTCATCTTTACTTTGAAATAATACATTAAAAGTTGTAAGTGATCCATATATTCGAGTAATATATTGTTGGAGATTCACTTTTTCTTCGTCAGTTAACTTGCTACTATTAATTCTTTGTTCCATCACTCGAACCATGACTATTTTATGGAAGAATTGTTCTATTGGGATAACTTTAGGTTTTAAATCTAAATCTTTCGGTTGCAAAGACATGGTTCCTCCAATCCATTTAGAACCTAAATTAACTTCTTCTTCCAAACCATTATAAGATCGAAGAATTTTTATTAATGCTTTTTCAGCATCATTAAATGTAACGCCACCTACAGGATCTACTTTCTCAACTATTTCCCATTTGTCATACGTTTTACCTACGTCTTTCATCCCATAGGTAATAAAACTGACTAAATAGGCAGCTACATTAACTTTTACAACAACACCATCTCCAAAGGCTGGATGTTTAACTCTTGAACCAATTCCTAGTAATTCACTCATGTGATTCTTAAAAATTTTAATTTACTAATTAGCTTTTAATGTTCGTATCGTAATGATCATCCCAATTTTGAACTTGAGGATCACTGATTTTGTCTACTGATTTTGCAATTACTGTTGAAACAGTTGCATCACCTGTTACATTTAAGACGGTACGACACATATCAAGGGGACGGTCTACAGCGAATATTAACGCTAAACCTACAGCTAATTTATCTGCTGGAAAACCAATGGATTCTAAAACGATAACCAACATTACCATTCCTGCACCTGGGACAGCAGCAGAGCCAATAGAAGCTAGTAAAGCGGTTAATACAATCGTTAATTGATCAGCAAAAGTTATATCATGATGTAAAGCAGTTGCTATAAAAACAGCTGCTACAGCTTGATACAAACTAGTTCCATCCATATTAATCGTTGCACCAACTGGCAAAACAAAACTTGCCACTTCTTTGTCAACTCCTACATGTTCAGTTACTCTTTCCATCGTTACAGGTAAAGTAGCTGCACTTGAACTAGTAGAAAACGCCAAAAGTTGTGCCGGACTAATCTGTTTTAGGAACCATATAGGATTTTTCTTAACATATAATGAAATGATAGTCAAATGAACACATAACATGATCAATAATCCACCAACAACAGTAAAAGCATATGTAAGTAGCGATTTCAATAATGCAGGATCTGCTGTAGTAACAATCACTTTAGCTAATAAAGCAAAAACAGCGTATGGCGCAATTAGCATAATTAAATCAACGATTTTCAAGATCACATCATTGATTCCATCTATTACATCTTTTACGGGTCTAGCTTTTTTCTTATCAATTAATAATAAACCAATTCCAAAAAGTATAGCAAAAAAGATCACTTGAAGCATTGATCCATTATTAGCTGAAGCTTTAAAAATATTATCAGGTACGATATCCACTAAAAAAGTTAAAGGTCCAGAATTTTGCTGACTAGTTGCTGTACTTAATTTTTTTTGGACACTTGCATTTTCTGCATAACTCGCGGTAAGGGTTTGAATCGTTTCTTCAGATATATTACTTCCTGGTTGAATTACATTCACTAAAAATAATCCAATAACTATTGCAATTAAAGTGGTAAAAATATATAAGATAATAGTTCGACCACCAATTTTGGAAAACTTAGAAATATCTTGTAAATCAGCAACACCTTTGATTAAAGAAGCAAAAATTAAAGGTATGGCAATCATCTTCAATAACTTGACGAAAATGGTACCAAAAGGAGCAATCCAATCCGTAACAAAATTTGCGCCCCAAGAAAATTGAGTCATTAATAATCCAAAGAGGATACCTGCGGCCATTCCGATTAGAATTTGCCAGTGTAAGGCCATTTTTTTCATTTATCTTGATGCTTTGATTATGGAATTTGCAAGATAAAAGATAAATATTCAAAGAAGAAACTTAATGGATGTTTATGCTTTAAATTATTTATAAGCTCTAATCATTTCTCTTTTGCCAGGAGGTCCTGGAATTTTTTGAACATCAAATCCAACAGCAATTAAGGCTCTTTTAAAACTGCCTTTTGCACAATAGGTTACTAATATTCCATTGGGTTTTAATGCATTAAACATTTTTTGTAAAAATGGAGCTTCCCAAAATTCTGATTGTGCATTTGGAGCAAAAGCGTCAAAATAAATGATATCATAAAGATCAATGTCTTCAATATCTTCAAAACTCATTTTCCTTTTTTTCAAGCTAAAATTATCATTTACTTGATGCGATTCTTCCCAAGATAATTTGTGTAGATTGACTAATTTCTCATCAGTTTTTAAGACTTGATCATAATTAAGCTGAGCAGCTTGTTCAAGAGTAATAGGATAGGCTTCTATAGCCGTATAATCAACCTTTAATTTATTATTTTTAGCCTCTATTAAACTCACAAATGAATTTAATCCAGTACCCCAACCAATTTCTAAAATAGAGATATCTTTAATATACTTTGATATATAAATCAAACCTGATTTAATAAATACATGATTCGTTTCTTGAATTGCTCCATGTATAGAATGATAACTTACTCCAAACCTTTCAGATTTAATGGTATGGCTACCATCATAAGTAAGTATTATTTTATCTGACATGCTTCTTTATCTAACTTCTTGTAATGAAGGAATTTTATCTAAGATAAATTCTCCAATTTCTTGAAGTGCTTCCTGAGATTCTGGCATAAAAAATTGACGATTATAATGCCAAACATGAGGAAGACCTTCATATTCCCTCAAAGTGCAATTTACATTATATTCTTTGGAACGTGCATATAAATTCCTAGAATCATCTAATAAAACCTCAATTGTTCCCACATGAACAAATAAATCTGGAAATCCAGTCAAATCCGCATATAAAGGATTTACCATAGGATGATTTGGGGTATAAGGTTCTTTGATATAATGTGGTATGATTCCACGTATAAATTTAGGGATGATAAATGGATCTTTTTCTGCATTTTCATCTACACTTTTTGAAGAACAAGTTAAATCTAAAAAAGGAGACATAAGACAGCAACATTTTGGCAAATCCATCTCCAATTCTTTCATTTTTAATAAAGATTGTAAGATTAACCCAGCTCCAGCAGAATCACCAACCATTGCAATTCGATTTGCTGGGTATTCTTCTAATAATTCAGTATAAATTTTGATAATATCATCCCTTCCAGCAGGAAAAGGATTTTCAGGTGCTAATCTATAATTAAAAATAATGGCTGGTATTCCTGTTTCATGCACTATCCAACCCGCCAAAGGACGATGAGTTTGTATATCTCCCATAAAATAGCCTCCACCATGAACATAAATAATTATCGCATCATCTCTTAATAAATTTTCAGGAGATATTATTTCGGCTTCAATTCCTCTTAACCTAATTTCATTTACAGTAACAGTCCAAGGAGTAATAAATGTTTTAGCAAATAAATCATCCATCGTTCTCCTGACTTCGATCATATCGAAATCTTGTTTTTCCATGGCCTTACGGCGATATTTCATTATAAATTTAATAATCTCATTCTGGAGACTCATTCTTTCTTACTTTTTATTTGAAAAACCGATTGATTTTTTACTCTTTTTTAGTGATTTTTCTAATGCTGCCATTCTAATAGCTGTACTTGCAGCTTCTACACCTTTATTGCCATATTTTCCTCCAGCTCTATCTTTTGCTTGTTGTTCATCATTAGGGGTTAGCACACCAAAAATATGAGGGACACCAGTCATTATACTTAAATTTACTAATCCTTGCGCGACAGATTGATTGATGTATTCATTATGTGATGTTTCACCCTTGATTACACAACCAATACAAATAACAGCATCTAAAATTTCTTTTTTACCAATTATTTTGGCTCCCGCAGGTAATTCAAAAGTTCCAGGTACTTGTAAAGTAAATATATCTTCTTCTTTAGTTCCGTGTTTAGTTAAGGTATCAAAACAACCTTCATATAATTTATGTGTAATTTCATTATTCCATTCTGAAACAATTACTCCAAATTTCATACCTTCAGATGATGGAAAGTTCTTCTCATCATATTCAGATAAATTTTTTAATGCACTACTCATAATATTTAATTTAAGAATATGATTGATCTAAAAATAGTTATCAAAATTAATTAAAAACAAAACATTTTAAATCAATTCCACAATAATATAATTTCTAATATATTTTATTTTCAATTAAATAATTTTTAACATAATCATTTATTCCATTTTCTAAGGTAAAAAATGAATTGGCCAATGGCATTTCTTGTGTTAATTTATTTAGGTCTGCTTCAGTAAAATATTGATATGTATCTCTTATATCAATGGGTGTGTCAATAAAATTTATATTAATATTTAAATCTAAAGCATTAAAAACAGCACTTGCTAAATCATAAAATGTTCTTGCCTTTCCCGTACCTAAATTATAAATTCCATTTTTAGGATTATTTTCATAAAAATAAAATAGGGTAGAAACAACATCTTTAATATATATAAAATCTCTGCTTTGCTCTCCATCTTTATAGTCTTTATGATGAGATCTAAAAAGATTCATCCGACCCGTTTTTTGGATTTGATTATATGTATGAAAAATTACAGAAGCCATTCTGCCTTTGTGATATTCATTCGGTCCATAAACATTAAAAAATTTAAAACCATACCAGCGACTTGGTTTTTTTTCTTGTGTTAAAACAAATTTATCAAAATCATTTTTTGATTTCCCATATGGATTTAAAGGAATTAGATCAGAAATAATTTCATGACTATCTAGAAAATTATTTTTTCCATCTCCATAAGTAGCGGCACTTGAAGCATAAATAAAAGGAATATCATTTTCAACAGCATAATTCCATATTTTTTTTGAATAACTAAAGTTTAATTTTTCAAAAATAGACCATTCTTTTTCTGTTGTATCCGTTCTGGCTCCTAAATGAAAAATTGCTTTAATTTTTCTTTTATTTACACTAGATAAAAAATTAAATAAATCTTTTCTTTCAACAAGATCCGTTTTCTTTTTATTAATCCAATTTTTTTTCTTAGAACTTATTAAAAAATGATCTACTAAAATAATTTCATTAATACCTTGATCATTTAAAAATCTAATCAAAGCAGATCCTATAAACCCTGCAGCTCCTGTTACAATTATCATATGTTATAAAAATAAACCGGATTCTAGGAGACTAGAATCCGGTTATTCATTATTAAATAAATTTAATTAACGGGTTAAAGTAACATCACCTTTAAAGATTTCTGTTTTACCATTAATAAATTCTATTTCGGCAGCATATACAAAGACATTCGGATTCATATCCTTACCTTTAAATTTACCATTCCAACCAGCAGAAGGATCATTAGCTAAGAAATCTTCATTTTCAAATACCATTTCTCCCCATCGATCAAATATTCTAAAGCTTTTTATTCTTCTCACACTAGAATCTGCATATACTGTAATGAAATCATTAAATCCATCATTGTTTGGTGAGAATACATTTGGAATGAATACATTCTCTTCATTATTGATTCTAATTAATAAATCAGCCGTCGCAACACATCCATTTATTGTATCCGTAACAGTTGCAGTATATAATGTAGTTACTGTAGGTGATGCTAGATTAATAACACAAGTATCGCAACTTAAAGAATCCAATGGAGACCAAATAACTAAAGTATTATCTTGATTCGGAAATGCGGATAAAGTAATTTGATCACCTAAATCAATTAAAGTATCTAATGGGAACGCTGTAACTAACAATTCATCCGGTTGATTCACAAATATTACGGTTGAATCAATACAACCATTTGCATCTTGAATGTATATAGTGTGATTTGTACTTTCTAATCCTTGGAATAAAGTATCAGGTGTAAATAAAATACCATCACTTGAATATAAATATGGTGATAAACCACCAAATGCAGTATCAATATTTACTGAACCATTTGATTCTCCATAGCATATTACATCTTCAGAACTCAAATTCATGATTAATTGTGTTGGCTGGCCAATCGTTACATTTGTAGTGGCTTGACAACCTTTTGAATCGATTACTGTTACATTATAAATACCTGCACAAAGATCAATAGCAGTACTTGTTGTTTGATTTCCTGCTGCTGCATCCCATTGATAAACAAATGGACCATTACCTCCTGAAGCTGTAGCAATAGCTTCTCCGTTACACCCATTAAAGCACTCTGCATCGGTTCCAACTGCAGTAACAGCCAAAGAATTAATTTCACTAATCACAACTTCAGTAGATGCTGTACAACCATTACTATCAGTAACGGTTACAAAGTTAGATCCTGAACATAAATCATTCGGTGTTGCTGTAGTATTTGTATTAGACCATGTATAACTATAATTTCCAGTTCCACCATTAGCAGAAATAATTGCTGAACCATCACATGCATCACAATTTTCTGGTGTTGTCCCTTGAACAGTTATAACAACAGGTGTTTGATCTCCAACTGTGAAAGATCCAGTAGCACTACATCCAACTCCATCTGTTACTGTTACTCCATATGTATCTGCAGGTAAACCAGTAACGGCTCCAGTAGTTGAACCTGCTGCTGCATTATCCCAAGCATAAGAATAAGTTCCATTACCTCCAACAGCACTAACTGTAATATTTCCATCAGAAATACCATTACAAGAAATAGCATTTAAATCATCTAAAGAAATTAACACAGGTTGTTCTTCATCAATAATTTGAGTAGCCGAATTTGTACATCCATTTATATCTGTTATCGTAACGGTAAAGGTTCCTCCAGTAGAAATGGTTGGCATTGGATTATTTCCAAATGAGGCATCTGACCATTGATAAGTTAAGGTACCTTGACTCGTAGAACTCGTTGCTGCATCTAATGTAATATTCGGATTATTACAATTAATTGTTGCAGCAGAAATATCTATTACAGCAATTGGTTGTATTGTATCTATTCCAATTGCGATATTAGTTACTTCTTCACATCCAACTCCATCTGTTACTGTTACTTCATACAATCCATCAGATGTTACAGTGATTGCTGAAGAAGTTGACCCTGGTACATCATTCCATAAATAAGATAAAGTACCCGTTCCACCAACTACATTCGCAGTTAACGTAATATTATTCACTACACAGGTTATATCTGGATTAGATGGTGTAATTGTAGCTGTTGGCACATTAGGATTCTGTGTAATTACTATATTCGTAGAATCTGTACAACCATTATCATTATCCAATATAATTACGGTATAAGTACCCGCATTCGTAACATTTTCAATCGCAGCATTCCCTAGATTTCCATTTGTATCTGACCATTGATAAGATACATTTCCTCCAGTTGTAATAGATGTAGACGCATTTAAATCAATATCCACTACTGTACAATTCAATTCGGTATTCGCAGAAGTAATAACTGGTGTGGGACTTGTATTATTTTGATTGATCACAATAATAGTAGAATCTTTACATCCATTATCTAAATCTGTAATTTCTAAAGTATACGTACCTGGTGTTGTAACATTTTCAATATCTGTTACCCCAAGATTTCCAGTTGCATCCATCCATTGATAGCCAATATTACCACTGTTTGTCGTTGAAGTTGATCCATTTAAATCTATATCTAATACCGTACAAGTAAGTAAAGTATTTGTAGCTGTTATAGCAGCATTAGGTGTTGCAATGTCTTGCGTAATGACAATATTCGTTAAATCTGTACAAC
>JAHDFV010000113.1 GCA_020627985.1 Saprospiraceae bacterium | reverse complement strand
GGATCTTGTTGTGAAATTTACAAGCTAAGCTTTTTAAATGGCAGAAGATAAGAAGATGACCTTGATTCATAGGGATATCAGTTGGTTATCCTTTAATCATAGAGTATTGCAAGAAGCAGAAGATCCTGCTGTACCTTTATTTGAACGAATTAAATTCTTAGCAATTTATTCTTCAAACTTAGATGAGTTTTTTAGAGTAAGAGCGGCGCATCATAGAAATTTAATGCGTTTAGGTAAAAAGACACAAAAGAAATTAGAATTTTCTCCTAAACATGTCATTAAAGATATTTTAGAAATTGTAAATGAGCAGCAAGAAAAAGTATCTCATATTTTTGAAACTCAAATCATCCCAGATTTAAAAAGAAACGGAATACGAATTTTAAGGCGTTTAGATTTAAATGACGAACAACAACATTTCGTAGAAGAATATTTTAGTGATAATTTATTACCATTTGTACAACCTGTACTTCTAGTGAAAGGAATGGTTCGTCCATTTTTAAATAATGCAGAATTATATTTAAGCCTACATTTAAAAAGAAAAGGAAAACCGAACAGTCAATCTGAATTTGCAATAGTAAAAGTTCCTTCAGATTACTCGCCTCGTTTTGTAGAAATTCCAAAAGCAGAAGATGGGCATGATATTATTATTTTAGATGATATTGTTCGCCATAATGTATCCTTATTTTTTCCAGGTTATGATATTATAGATACTTATTCTATAAAATTAACAAGAGATGCAGAATTATATATTGATGATGAATTCCAAGGAGATTTAATTTCTAAAATAAAAAAGAGTTTAAATAAAAGAAATGTTGGTCCTCCTTCTCGTTTTGTCTACGATAGAGACATGCCTAAAAACTTAATGGCTTTTTTAATGGATACGTTCGAATTGGATTTTGCGGATATTATTCGAGAAGGACGTTATCATAATAACTTTGATTTTTTTAAATTTCCTTCTTTTGGAAATGAACATTTAAAAAATAATCCTTTACCTCCAATTCCCTATGACGAATTAGAAAAAGTAGATGATTTCTTTGGTGCCATAAAAGCCAAGGAACATTTAATTCATGTCCCTTATCAATCTTATGATTCTGTTGTTCGTTTTTTTGAAGAGGCAGCGAATGATCCTGATGTAACTCATATTAAAATTGTTCAATATAGAGTTGCTCGTAAGTCAAAGATCATGAACGCCATGATAAAAGCAGTGAAATCTGGTAAACAAGTCATGGTATTTGTAGAAATTAAAGCAAGATTTGATGAGGAGGCCAATTTGAAATGGGGAGAAAAATTAGAACAAGCGGGCGTTCAAGTATTTTATAGTTTTCCTGGATTAAAAGTTCATTCCAAATTAGCTTTAATCCGTAGAGAAAAAAATGGAGTAGGGGAGTTATATTCTTATTTAGGAACAGGTAATTTTCATGAAGGAACTGCGACCGTTTATTCTGATTTAGGTCTTTTTACATCGGATGAAAGATTGACTTCTGAAGTCGCTCGGGTATTTAATTTTTTAGAGACGGTTAAATTACCACAAACCGAATTTAAACATTTATTAGTTGGGCAATTTAATTTGCGTTCTTCATTAATGAATAAGATTGAGCGAGAAATTAAGCATGCTAAAGCGGGACATAAAGCGCACATGATTTTAAAAATGAATAGTTTGGAAGATCTCGAAATTATTCAAAAATTATATGAAGCTAGTAATGCTGGAGTTAAAATTGATTTAATCGTTCGAGGGATATGTTGTTTAGTGCCTCAAATCAAAGGCTATAGTGAAAACATAAATGCCATCAGCATTGTAGATCGGTATTTAGAACACGCGCGAATATTTTGGTTTAAAAATCATAAAGAAAATGAATTGTATTTATCTTCTGCTGATTTTATGAAACGAAATTTAAGCTATAGAATTGAAACAGCTTTTCCTATTTACAACGAAGAAATTAAATCAGAAATTAAAAGCTTTTTAGATCTTCAATTAACTGATAATGTTAAGGCAAGAATCTTAGATAAAAAGAGAACGAATATATATCATAAAACACAAAATGATATGTCTATACGTTCTCAAATAGAAATGTATTATCGAATTCTTAGAAAAACAGAATCTAAAATAATTCATAAATAGAACATGATACTTAATATTACGTTTAGGTATTAAATATATTGACCAAAAAGATTTATGAAAAAATTAGATCGTCTATTAATTAAAGCATTTATTCCTCCTTTCCTTGCGAGTTTTGGTTTAGTAATGTTTGTATTTACGATGCAAACGATGTGGAAATTTATTGATGATATTCTAGGGAAAGGAGCAGGTGTTGCTATGATTATAGAATTTATTTTCTATTTATCTATGGGCTTAGTGCCTTTTTCATTACCTGCTGCTATTTTATTATCCAGTGTAATGGTTATGGGGAGTACTGCAGAACATTATGAGTTAACTTCCATGAAATCTGCAGGTATTTCTTTATGGAGAATCATGTGGCCATTAATTGGAATCGGTATTTTAATTGGTACTTTTTCATTCGTTTGTAATAATAATATTGTTCCTGTAGCTAATTTAAAATTCAAAACAAGACTTTATAATTTTAAAACTAAAAAACTGGCATTAAGCCTTGAAGAAGGAGTTTTTAATGATGATTTTAGAAATTTTTCTATTCGAATAGATAAAAAATATGAATCTGGGAAATTAGAAAAAATCATGTTATATGATCATTCTGCTGAAAATAGAAATCGAACGAAAATCATAATGGCAGATGACGGAAAAATGGAAACGGAAGCAGATGGTCGATATTTAATAATGCATTTAAATAATGGGAAACAATATCAAGAATTAGAGGAAGAAAAAGGAAGAAAAAAAACAGATCCTAGAAAATACCCGTATTTAAGATTGACCTTTGGTGAACTTGAAAAATATATGGACATGAAAGAATTTGACATGAAAGATGTCAATGAAGATGTGTTCAAAGATCAAGAAAGAATGATGAGTGTTCGACAATTGTGGTGGCAATTGGATACCATGGATATTAAAATGCAAGAAAGGGCGAAAAATGTAAATAAAACAATATTAAATGCCTTGCATTTTATTAAAACGAGTGATTCTACTTCTTTTTATCTTCCTTTAGCTGAAGCAGGTGATCGGGAATTAAGTCAGTTATATAATTTAAATAAAAATAATAAATCGAATAAAGGGATTCAAGGACCTAAACCATTAAACCCTAATAGAAAAGAACCGAATATACCCTCTCAATTAAAACGCCCTGGTCCACCTAAACCCAAAACAAAACCGTCCAAAAAGGAAAAAAAATCTCCAATTGAGGATGAAGATAAAATGAAAATTATAAGTTGGAAATTAAATGGAAATCCCAAAAATATTGAAGATGTATTTTCAGCTAAACATAAAAAACAAATGTTAACCCGAACCCTTTCCAATGTAAAAAGTATTGAGTCAAGAATAAATGATTATAATTTGAAATTGAAAAATATGGATCTTAAAAAAGATAGATACATATATGAAATTCATATGAAATTTGCACTAGCAGTTGCTTGTTTGGTTTTTTTATTTATTGGTGCTCCTTTAGGAGCGATCGTTCGAAAAGGTGGTTTCGGATTACCTGTTTTATTTGGTACAATATTATTCGTAGCCTTTATTGCTTTGGTTACAGTATTTCAAAAAATATCAGAAGCAGGTACCATATCCCCCGAACTTGCTGCTTGGACTCCCGTTTTTATTTATGCTATTCCTTGTGTTTTGTTGACTAGAGGAGCAATTAGAGATGCTAAGGCTATGAATTTAGATTTGATGGTCAATACGATAAGTAACTTTTTATTAGGTAATAAAAAGGATAAAAAATAAATAAAGTAGCGCTATAAATTTAATGGCACTACTTTATTTTTAATGCGTTACAATAAATTTAGTAGAAATATTATTAGCTGTTTTTACCATATAAATTCCAGGAGAAAAACCAGTGATTGGAATGGATATCTTTCCTATATTTAAAGCATCATGATCAAGAATTATTTCTTTTAAAATTCTACCGTTAATATCAATAATAAAAATGACTTCATCAGATAAATGATCAAATTCTATTTGTAAATCATGCGAGGATTTAATTGGATTAGGAAACACTTGTATACTCGATGATTCACAATCTAAATCTAAAGTCAATAATTTTGATAATTCATATGATCCATCTAAATCGACCATTTTTAATTGATAATAAACAGAACGAGTATTGTAAATATCATGGTCAATAAATTCATAATATCCGCCTAAAGGAAATTCCCCTTCAATTCTTTTTATCAAATGTAGAGGTCCATTGTTGGGCGTAAATTTTAAAATTTCATAATGACTAAAATTTTCTTCCAAGGCTGTTTCCCAAGTTAACTTTACCTTACAATTTTCTACAGTACCAGAAAAAGAAATTAATTCTACAGGTAAATTGGGTGTCTTAAATGAATAAGGATAATTTTCAAAATTACGATCCGATGGATCAGGCATACTGCAGAAACAATTATCGTTTAAATTAGGTAGGATGGCGATGACACCTGAAGCAATATCTTCGGTACTATTAAATGAAAAATTAATATTTTCAGTTGCATTTGCATCTAATTCATCTATAGTAATTGTATGTAAAGGTGAACCTGTTATTAATCCTGTACCATCATATTTATACAACTCGATGGTTAAATCATTTTCATGATCAATATTACTAGAATTTAAAATTTCAATTTCACCTTCATATAATGTACCACTTACAAAATCCAACTGTTCAACGATAATAGAAAATGTAGGTAATTCAATTTCTAAATCTGCAATTGCTGATCCTGCATTTATTTTCGTTTCTGAGCAAATAATGTCTCTACATTCTATACTAATAACGGTTTGAACCTCCATTCTTATTTCAAAAGTATTACAAGACATCGTAGTATTTTTCACAAGAATTTCAAAATCAATCGTTTCATTATTAGCAAGAGATTGTGGAACGGGCCATTTTAAAAATTGACCAATTGCCGATGAAGAAATGCTTGGAATTGGGTCAATATTTTGATCTCCTGAATTAGAACTAAATGATTCAAATTCTACACCTGAAGGTAAAAAGACCACTACAGAATCTTTAGCTGATATTGGGCTATTTCCTTTTTTAGTAAAGGTAAAGTTTACTCCATTTGTATCTCCACAAGAGTTGATATCATTTAATGTAATGGTATTATTCGTTGTTGAATAAGGAGTTACAGCACCTGCGATTTTCATATTAAATCCAGATCTTAACTCTCCATTTCCTCTTGCAGGTCCCCCACATAATGCTCGATTAGCAAATACTTGTGCGGTTATAGGAGTACCAATGACAACATCGCAAGTAGTTTGCATTTCATAACGAACATATACAATATTTTGAGGGATGTTTTTTACTCCTGGTATATTTTGATTCCCAGTAAGCCAATCAAATAAGCCAGAGCCTTGTGTTAGTGCTTGTATATTGAAGATGAAATTATTTCCCGTTCCATTTGTATTGACCAATTGTTGATCAAATGTAGTGTCGAAAGGAATACGTTCATCATCATTGGATCCTAAATCATCAATCCCATCTTCACCAAAAGCTTCTAAATTTCCATCACCATTTCTATCGTACCAGATATAACCACTATTAGCAACGTATTCTATTCCATTGCCAATTGGAGGAACAGATAAAATAACATCATCAATCGGTTCTAACTGACCACTTACAATTTTTATTTCAACAGGGAAAGGTTCACACATCGTTATTTCTGAACTACCATATAATGTATTTCCATCTGAAGGATCAGGAGAAGAAGCAAGAGGTGTGATTATACTGCTCACTCTTGCATTTTCTGGCTGAACATATACCGTAAATTCTTCAAAACATTCTTCTTTTGCATCTGCGGTAGATGAAGGATATTCATCACATCTATGACCTGTGTAAACCGTTAAACTATCTTTTTGGCAATTGAAAACATCGGCTTGAATTAAATAAGAAACTGATTTTTTCTTTTGAATTTCTCCTAATTCATAAAATCCATTTGCATTTAAGGCTAAGGTCGTTAATGTACCATTATTGTCTTCTATCAGAGAAATACTAGATTGATCTATACTTCCTAAGGATTCTACATATAACCATACAAAATCAGCATCTTGATTATTATCTTTATTTTGAATATTTAAACTCCATAGCATTTGATTATTTGAGAAAGGTTCTATTTGATCTAATGAACTCATTTCTAAATCAGCAATCTGAGCTTTTGTAATTCTACTAATGTCTTTTAAAGTATATGTGTTTGAATTGAGATAATGATGCTTTTGAAATCGTGCAAAACTAGCTACATTTTCAGGGTCAAAATCTTCATAAATATTGTTTGTTACATTACAAGTAGGACTTGCATTCGCAATTATTTTAATGACGTAAGATTCATCGCCAGGAAAAATAGGACCACCATTATGACTCAAAAGACTGTTATTAAGCGGATCTTCTAAATCAAAAATGTAATCAGTATATCCTGTACCCACTATTATTTCTGTTGGTAAAACAGGAATCGTATCTCCATCTAAATTATAAATGGATTCTATTGCAATTCCTGCATCAATAAATTCATAGGTATCAATAACTCTAAGCGCAAAACTATCTAAAAAACCTATGTTTCGATATTCATTTGGAAAGAATTGAGTATTTGTAGTTTTACCAACTAATAAATTTAAATCTACAGCGATATCATTAACATCACAGGCTTTAATCGTAACATTTCCAGCATTTTTTCTATTATAATCAATAGAAATTTGTGTGATATTTCCTGCATAATCTGAACAACTATACTTAGGACTATTATTGAAATTATTAGCAGTTAAACCATAAACTATATTTTGAACAGATCGATTTATCGTAGCAGTAGTACTATAGTTTCTTAAACCGTAGTATATCTTAGCTTGAATAGTATCATTATCACTAAAGCGATGTGTGCCATTATTTAATCCAAATTCACTGGGTTTAATTCTAATTTCGAAACCTCCCGTAACCCAACTTGCACTAATGTTTTGCGTATAGGTAATCCCTTCACTTTGATCTGTATAACTTACATCTGCACCAAAGGGAACAAATTTATTTCTTTCGGCATTGCTACCAAAATCATCTAAAATTTTAATTCGACGGAATTCTCCAGCATCGCCAATTTTTACAACAGATAGTACATCAGAAATAAGCGTATCTCCTTCTAAAGCTCTATATCTTCTTATAGAAGTAGTATCAAATGCAGGTGCTGCTATTTCATCTGTATCTAAAGATGAAAGTATTCCATCACAATCGTTATCCGTATCAGGACAACCATTGTTGTCGGCATCCGCTTCATCTATATTAAATCGATAAAAATCATAATAAATATGATTTACACCTCCATCCGTGCAAATACCAGGACAACCTGTAGATATATTTATACTTTCACATACAACAGGGATTTTACAATCTCCACTTGCACAACCAACTTTTGGTATAACGTATAAATTGACTATTAAAGGGTTGCCATCTATATTTTCTGAACAATCTAAATCCATAGGGAATTGAATAACACCACCTTCATAATTTTCAGATGTCATATCCCATTGAATCGTAAATCGATCATCTGTTAATTCTGAAAAAATAGCATTACCAGGATTGGTTTCTCCTCCCACCCATTGTATTTCATTCGCTGTTCCTGTATTCCCTAAATCGATCCCTCCAGGCAAAATAACTTCTAATTCAAAAAGTGCATTATCTGCCATTATAAAGTCTGCAAAGTCACCATTAAAAATATCTATAAAAGCATATTGAGTTGAAGAATTTTCAAAAAAATTAGAAGGAGATACTAAAGATGAAGTCCAATTAAATTTACTGACATTGCTATTGAAAGTGTTTTCACTAAAAATATTATCACAAGCATCTTCGTAATTAATGGATACTAATCTTAAATCATGAGATCTATAATTATGTACGCAAGAAGTAGGGCAGCAAGCATAAGATTGAACAAAGAGTTTAAGTGTATCACCTGGTGATAGAGATACAGGTACAGAAAGATCTGCGACTGTTTTCAGATTTTTATCTGAAGGTATCGTTCCAAAACAACTATAAGTATCTCTTATTTCTTCTACATCATCAGGAGTAATAAGAGCTGAAGGATCTCCATTTATTTGATACAAAATTTGATCCGCATCAAAGGCAACTAAATTATTATAATATCCTATAACACTAAAGGATAAATTTTCTAATGTACCTTCTCCATTATTAATTAAATTAAAAGTATGTTCTAAAGCATTTGAATTATAACCAATACAACCATCTAATGATGTATTAATTGTAGAAGATATAGATAAATCGGGAGCATCATTCGAGAATGAAATCGATTTCGTGGATTCTGTTTTATCACAATAATTAGAAAGACTAGTGATATCTTTTAACCCCCAATAAGTAGCATGATTAATTGTAATAGCATTATTCATTGGACATGCTTCATCCATGTTCATATCAAAATTGAATGTAAGGATTTCGTTTAGATCAAAAAACTCATTTCCATTCGAGATATCTGCATTTAATATGTCTTGAGATGTTACTGTAACTAAAGTACTAGTTCCAGAAATAGAAACTTGACTAATAGGAATGATGACAACATTATTTCCTATTAATTCAAAATTAGAAAAATCTAATACATCTTCCATATCATTGATTTCTAAAACGAATTCTTCTAATGCTCCAGATAATCCTTGTGCGATTTCTAGTGATCGAGTTACCGTGGTAAATTCAGTTATTTCATTTGGACTATCTGAAGTATTTATGATACTTAAAGAAGCATAATTGACTTGATAATTCGAAGAAGGGATAAACCAATCTCCATCTGGACCTAATTTCGCTTTATCATTGAAAACAGTAGAGTTCCATTAGATAATAAATCATAAGCAGTACAAGTGGCTAATCGGGGCATTATTAGCTCAAACTGAGTATCCGTTGCTTTTATTTCAATAATAGGATCATTTAGTGTTCCAGAAATATTTTCAATAATACCATTATCTACTGTGATAAAATGTAAACCTGTATTAATATATTCTATCCCCTGATCATTAAGATCCACATGAATAAAATAATGGTCATCAACAATTGCGTCATCAACAATAATGCTAAGATTCGTAATATTTTGCCCTACAGCATTAATATCACTTTGTGTAATACTCTGAATATTTTGACTAAAAGTAGTTTGTAATTGGAAGCCAAAAAGAAAGAAAATGAAAATGTATTTAAGTGTTTTCATATAAATATGATTGAGTTTGCTACTTACTACTGCCCTTAAACTATACCATATTTATGTTAAATATTTTCAGATTACGCTGATTTGTGACATTGTATTAATTCTTTAAAAGGTTTTCTAGATTATTTTTAATATTAAAATGAAGTAGAATTCTATTTACTAAATAGAATATGTGACAGGTTAGATTGATGTTTTTTTAAAAGTAATTTATGTTAACCCTTATATATTTAACAGTAAATTATCATTCATATTAAACAGGTTATTATATGATAATGAATGATTTTAATTAAAAGTGATTTTATATTAAATCGGATTAAATCATTCATTTCAAGCAGAAAACGGAAAAATCCTAGTATTCATCTAATAAAATGGCTATTCATTCATACTTTTCTTAAGTTGTATAAGTATCTAAAAAATACATACATTTATTATCATCAATTCTTAACACCTAAAATATAAATCATCATGGAATTAACATTTGCGTGGCCAGTTTTTACAGTAAGTCAGCAATCAGCTGCCGTAGTAGAGAGATTTGGGAAATTTCATAGTGTCCGAAATTCAGGACTTCAATTTAAAATACCTTTTGTGGATCAAGTATCAGGAAGAGTAAGTTTGAAAATACAACAACTTGATGTTTTAGTGGAAACGAAAACAAAAGATGATGTATTTGTGAAAATGAAAGTTTCTGTTCAGTTCGTAATTCTTAGAGATAAAATTTATGATGCATATTATAAATTAGAAAATCCACATGATCAAATCACTTCTTATGTTTTTGATACGGTAAGAGCAGAGGTACCTAAAATGAAATTAGATGATGTCTTTGAAAGAAAGGATGACATTGCCATCGCAATACGGAGAGATTTGCAAGTAGCCATGAATGATTATGGATATGATATTGTAAAAGCCCTGGTAACAGATATTGATCCGGATGCAGCGGTTAAACATGCAATGAATAGGATTAATGCTTCTGAAAGAGAAAAAGTAGCTGCAGAATATGAAGCAGAAGCAGATAGAATTAGAATCGTAGCTAAAGCAAAAGCTGAAGCAGAAAGTAAGCGATTACAAGGACAAGGAATTGCAGATCAAAGAAGAGAAATTGCAAGAGGTTTAGAAGAGTCTGTTGAAGTTTTAAATACTGTGGGGATTAACTCACAAGAAGCTTCTGCTTTAATTGTGGTTACGCAACATTATGATACCTTACAGTCTATGGGTGAAAATGTAAACAGTAATTTAATTCTTTTACCCAATACTCCTGATAATGCAAGTAACTTATTAACTCAAATGGTGACTTCATTTGCTGCTTCTGCTAAAATTGGTGAAATGAATCAATTAAATAAATCCAACGGTAAGAAGTAATAATTTTTATCCTATTATTTCTTTCAAAAAAGGCTCTTAGTTTAAAAGATTAAGAGCTTTTTTGTTATTAACAAAATTGGGTATTACAATAAGTTAAAATATAAATGTGTAAGCATTTGCATATCAAGTATTAAAAATGAACATCAAGAGAACTCTTTTTAATAGGTATGATTTTTATGATAAAATTGCTATTTTAGCTTTAAATAGTATGGCTGAATGATCGAAAATAGACATTATCTAGAAGATAGTACTTCTAAAGAAGTGGAAGCAATTATAGCAAGAGTAACTGTTCTAGACGATAATAAATTTAATGTAAGAGAATTACCGCAGGTAACTCCTTTTAGTATAAATTTAATTTTCGATACATTAGATCAAGTAACTGAAGGAGTAGATGATATTTATTTATTAGTAGATTTATCAGAGGGAGGTAGACCAGATGCAGCGTCAAGAAGAGTATTAAATACAAGGTTTAATCAACTTTCTAAAAAGATAAATCATTGTTCTTTTGTTACAGGAAAGAATGTATTAGTTAATACCGCACTACGATTTATATTATTTGGCACAGGTTTGAAATCTTATTCTGTAGATTCGGAATATGAAGTAGGCTTAAATAAATTAAATAATGCAAACTAAAGCAGCAAAAGAGTATAATCATGAGAATTTTTTGGAATTTGTTTTCGAACAACTTTTAGCTATTTCTAAAGGCTATTGTACGGTTGATGAGGATACTTATGGGATAGCTG
>JAHDFV010000112.1 GCA_020627985.1 Saprospiraceae bacterium | reverse complement strand
AATTAAGGGATTAATCTAAATAATATAAAACGGCTAATTTAAAAAGTTAGCCGTTTTTTTATAAATCTAATTCAATTTCTCCTTTAGCAGCTTTCCTAGCTTTTTGATCTGCTCTACGGATCGGTTCTATTATTCTGTATTTTCCTTTTAACTCTTTTATGATTCTTAAAGATTCTTTTTGACTGATTAAATGTCCTGAACTTACAAATATAGGTTTGACATTCAATTGACTTCTTAAAGCATATCCTACGATTTCTTCCTGAATAAAAATCGGGGTAATTGCATTTTCTAAAATGCCCAATTTATTTTTATAATCAAATGGTATTAAGGTTCTTTTGGCAACGCCAATACAAGGAATATTCGTTTGAATCCCTAGCCAAGTAGCAATACCCATTTTCCTTGGATGGGCTTGACCATGTCCATCAATAATAATTAAATGAGGTGTTAAATTAAATTTTAATCTAAGATCATTTAATGCCTTTAATAATAAAGGACCTTCTTTAAAGGCAAAGTAACCAGAATGATATTCTTCAGTAACAGGGTATTGACCTATATAAGTATGAATAAATTGACCATTATATTTCATAATATCAATGGCGACAAATCCTATGTCTTCTGTGTATTGAACATCAAAAGTAAAAATAAGATCTTCGCTATTAATTAAAAATACCTGATTTAGAGGTATTTTAATTTTATCAATCATCTCATTTTGTATCTGTTTAAATTTATCTTTATTCACAATAAGTATAAAATTGAATTTTTTTTAATCTACTATATTATTTTAATAATTAAAAAGATAAAATCGTTCCCAAAATAGTATTTTTACAGCATGAAAATAACAAATGCCATAATATTAGCAGGAGGAAAAGGAACTCGTTTAAAATCTGTAGTAGATGATATACCTAAACCTATGGCTCCTATAAATGATATTCCTTTCTTACATATTTTATTAGATTATTTATATAATGCAGGAATGCAAAATATAAATATTGCGGTAGGGTATAAAAAAGAAATCATAATGAATTACTTCGGTAATGCATACCGAGGAATGAAAATTTCTTACACCATTGAAGATAAACCATTAGGAACGGGTGGCGCTATATTAAAATCATCTAGAGTTTTTAAAGGAAACCCTTTTTTTGTTTTTAATGGAGATACTTTGTTTTTTGCAGATTTGTGGGAAATGGAAAAAGAATTTTTATCCCATGATTCAGATTTAGTTATGGCGATTAAGCCAATGAAAAATTTTGATCGTTATGGAACTGTAACGATTAATGATGAAAATATAATTACTACGTTTAATGAAAAAAAATACTGTGAAAATGGTAATATAAATGGAGGTATTTATTTAATGGATAATTCTTTATTTTTAATAGATGATTTTAAAGAAACATTTTCATTTGAAAAAGAAGTATTTGAAAATAATTTTAATAAATTAAAGATAAAAGGTATTAAATTGGATTCTTATTTTATTGATATAGGAATACCATCAGATTATTTTAAAGCAGAAAAAGATTTTAAATTAATTAAAATTAAAGAATTAGCTAAAAAAATTAAAACAGAAAAAGATTGGACTTTATTCCTAGACCGTGATGGAGTAATTAATAAAAGAATTCCTGGAAATTATGTAAAATTTACAGATGAATTTAAATTTATGGATAATGCATTAGAAGCCATAAAAACCTTTTCTCAATTTTTTAAAACAATAGTTGTCGTTACAAATCAACAAGGAGTCGGAAAACGGTTAATGAATATTCAAAGAATTCATGAAGTACATGATTATATGACTTCAGAAATAAATAAAATAGGAGGTAGAATAGATAAAGTTTATTATTGTCCTGAACTCGCCAAATTAAATCCCAAATGTAGGAAACCAAATATAGGAATGGCTTTAGAAGCATTAAAAGATTTTCCAGAAATTAATTTTAATAAATCTATAATGGTAGGAGATTCTATTTCTGATATTCAATTTGGCAATAGGCTAAATATGAAAACGGTCTTTCTAGAAACAAAAAATGAAGAGGAAATAATAAATGCAAAAAAAGAAAATATTGATTTTCAATATAAAGACCTTTTCGAATTTTCAAAATATTTACATTAGTTTAAGAAACAGTTTGAATAATCATATTATGTTGTAAAAAAATCTGTTTACTTACTTCAATCTCAAAAGCTATCTCTTAAGCTTAAATTGAGTTATCATGCTGTTATAGAATTCTTATTAATTTAATTAATTAACAACAATCTACAACTTATTTATTGTTACACCTTTCTATTAAATAATTATTAATACTTTATCGTAAGATGTTATTTATATGTGTTTTAATCTGCTGAATAGAGATTTACATATGTATAAAATAGTTTAATATATTATTAATTGAACTAAATAAGCTGTCACAAATTCGATATATTTTATTGTAAATCCTTTTTCCATGGCATAAATGTTGGCATAAGTAAGTTCGTGTCTAATGATCAAAGACTCATTGGCATTTAGAAAATTACTTAGTATGATATTTTATAAATTTAATTTATTAAAAATGGAAAAGAAAATTTACCTGTTTTTCTTTGTTATGATTTCAGTAGGAATTTTATCGTTCTCGATAAATAGATCACAAAAGATTAATAAAGAAAATCAAATCGAGCAAATCCTTAAGAAGTATAGTGAGGATGTTAATTTTGAGAAAAATAATGGACAATGGAATGATCAAGTATTGTATAAAGCAGATGCAGGTCAAACCCAATTGCAATTCTTAAATAATGGAGTACATTTCTCTGTTTTTGGATCTGATAACGGAACTGAAAAAAGAGAAGGGCATGCCTGGAAGATGAACTTCGAAGACATGAATACTGATGTGAAAGCATCTGGTAAGTCTTTAAAAGCGAACCATACTAGTTATTTGAACGGTAATGGTTCATTCAAGAATATAGAAGAATTTGCTGAAGTATGGTATGAAAACGTGTACCCAGGTACTGATGTACGTTTTTATAATAGAGGTGAGGGAATTATTGAATATGATTTCGTTGTACATCCTAATGCTAACCCTAATAACATTAATCTTAACATCGAAGGTGTTAATGGTATAGAAATATCTGAAGAAGGTACATTAGTTTTAAACACTTCTTTAGGACCTTTAGCAATGGGTAAACCTTATACATACCAAGTTATTGATGGTGTTGAAAAAGAAATTGCTTCTGAATATAAAGTAGAAGGGAACAATTTTACTTTTGCAATGCTAGAAGATTATGATATAGGTGAGCCATTAATCATTGATCCAGTAATACTTGAATTTAGTGCAGGTATATCATCTAATAGCTTTAGTAATACAGTTGCTCATTCTTTAGATAATAGAACTCAACTGGTTCATGATAGCGATGATAATATTTATTATGCTTTTACTGCTACAGATAATGTAAACGATATTACAACTGGTGCTTTTCAGTCAAATGCAGTAGGAGATAAAGATATTGTAATAGGAAAAATGTCAGCTGATGGATCTACTATTTTATATCAAACTTTCCTTGGTGGAGTTAATGGCGATTTTGTTGAAAATATTCAACTAGATGCTTCTAACAATTTATATATTTCAGGATTTACGAATTCTTTAGATTTTCCAACAACTCCTGGTGCTTTTTCTACTACTCACAGTCTAAAAACTGATATATTTATAACTAAATTAGATCCATCAGGATCATCTTTAGTATATAGTACATTTGTTGGAGGATCAGGTAATGATCAAAATAATGATAATGGATGGGATAATCCTTTATTTGAGGTGAATGCTGCAGGTGAAGTATATAAGACTTCTAATACAACTTCTTCTGATTTTCCAACAACAACTGGAGCTTTTCAAGAATCTTTTACAAGTGCTAATTCAGATTTAGTTGCTTTTAAATTATCTGCAGACGGTTCAACTTTAATTTTTAGTACTTATTTAGATATTCAGAATTCAGGAGATATACAGCAACATAGTGCAGTTGTAAATAGTAATGGTGAAATTATAATAAACACTTCTACAAATTATACCTCTTATTCTACAACAGCTGGTGCAGCGTATGCCAATCCACTACCTGGTACTGCTGGATTACCTACTCTTGGAATTAAATTATCTGCAGATGGTTCTTCTTTAGAATATGCAACTTATTTAGGTGATTTTGTTCAAGAAAATCTAACCTGGCCAATGGTTATTCTAGATTCGAATGAAGAACCAATTTTTGGACTTCATTCAAAAAATCCAGTTCCTGCAACTGCTGGAGCATTAAATGAATCAATAACTGGCACTAGCTTAAATCTTGTTAAATTATCAAATGATGGTTCACAGGTATTAAATTCTATGATCGTTAGAAATAATATGATTGGAATGTCTTTTGAGATTAATTCATTAGATGAGATTGTAGTTTTAGGATTAACGGGTGTAGGTGATTTACCAGTTACCCCAAATAATATAAAAGATTCAAGTTCTCAGCAATATTTAGCCAAGTATTCAAGTGATTTTACAACTTTAGTATATGGTACGTATCTGTTAGTAAAAGATCAAATTGTTGGTTTAGAAATAGATACAGAAGATAATATGCATGTACTTTTTAAATCATCTTTAAATAATAGCCTTCTTACTGATGATGCATTTCAATCAACGACAATTCAGGTTAAATCAAGAATATTCAATTATCTCAAATTCGATGAAAACGATGAACTTGTTTATGCTACATTATTTGGAGAAAATAGATATAGTGGAAATGGATTATATTTAAGTAATTCTAATTGTGCGGTCATCTTTTCAAGCATGAATACTATAGGACATTACCCGATAACTGACGGTTCTAATTATACAGAAGATGAAGGTAGTTTTATTGGTATAGCTAAATTTTGCTCATTTTGTGGACCTGTTGAAGAGAACATTATAGAACCTGCTGTTCAAACACATTGCATTTTTGGTTCGCCAGATCCTTTTTCTGGTAATGAAATTGAACCAGATTTAAAAGACTATTATTTAGGTTCTAATCCTTCAGAAATATTATCTCAAGGAGAAACATTTGCAGCATATCAATGGCAACAAAGTGCAGATGGCGTCACAGGATGGACTGATATCCCAGGAGCTGTTTTAAAAGATTATTTACCATCAGAATTAGCAGTTACAACTTATTATAGAAGAATAATTAAAGGAGAAGGCTGTAATGGAAATATTTCTGAATCTAATATTGCTGTAATTAATATTACTTCAGATACTGCTCCAGTTTCAGATGCTGGTGGTGAGTTTTTAATATGCGAAACGGGATCAATTCAGATAGGACAATTAGCAACTGGAGGAACTGGTACACTTTCGTATAATTGGGATCCAAGTACGGGTTTAGATAACCCTAATATAGCTCAACCAATAGCAGGACCAGCTTCTTCTGCAGTTTATACGGTAGAAGTTACAGATGAGAACGGTTGTTTACACAGAGATCAAGCTGTTGTAACAGTAATTGCACCTGACGCAGGTCCAGATAAATCTGCTTGTGATGGATTATCTGTACAAATAGGAACACCTGGTTTGCCTGTGGCTACTGGTGTATCTTATTCTTGGGCACCAACTGAAGGTTTATCTGATCCTAATATAGCTCAACCAATAGCATTACCAACATCTCAAACTACTTATACTTTAACAATGTTAGGACCAAATGGATGTCCTCAGACTGATGATGTAGTAGTATCACCTTTAACAGTTACTGCTGATGCATCACCAGATGTTACCATTTGCTTTGGTGATTTTGCTCCTTTAGGAGAAGTTTCAGAACCAAATACGATGTATGGATGGGCCCCAGGTTTGTATTTGACAGACCAAACAGCTTCTAATCCAAATAGTCAACCTAATGAAATGCCACTTCCTGAAGATAATCCTATTGAATATACAGTAACTAAAATTGATTTAATCACTGAATGTTTTGATACAGATGATGTGTTAGTTTATGTTAATATAGCAGATGCAGCTGATGATGGTTGTGGACCAAGATTTATTGGTACTCCTGATCATTCTTTAGGAAGAGCCACTTTTGCTTGGACTGTAATATCTGGTGATATGGCTAGTTTAGATCCATCTGAAGTTAATATTCCAAGACCATTTGTAGCTCCATCTGAGACAACAATTTATGAATTAAATGTAACATGGAATGGAGTTACTTGTACAGATCAAGTTGTTGTGCCACCATGTGGTTGTACTTTAGGGGTAGGTTATTCTTCTGATTATGATTGTTTAGTAGGGGGTAATAACACTTATATCTGGGCTATTGGACAAGATACAACTTTATATGATTATGTTTGGACACCAACAACTGGATTAGTAAGTCCTAATTCTGCTTATACTGAGGTTTTACCATTAGCGGCTAATACGACTTATACATTACAATCATATTTGAAAAATGATGGTTCTTTATCTTGTTCTGATACAGAGATTGTATTTGCTGCTCCAGCTACATACCCACAAACCATGGCGCAAAGCTCTGTTATTTGTGATGGACAATCTACAAATTTAGGTTTCCCAGCTATTTCAGGTTGGTCGTATGAATGGTTCCCTGATACAGATTTATCAGATCCCTTTTCTTCGAATCCTACTGCAACTCCAAATCAAACTAGAACATACACATTAGTTGTAACGGATTTAATAACAGAATGTACTGCTGATACAACAATTACAGTTGAAGTTAGAAATCCAATAATAGATGCGGGACCTGATGGAGAATTTTGTAATGGTGCAATTATACAATTAGGAACACCAGCTATTGGAGATCAAACTTATTCTTGGGAACCACAAATTGGTTTAGCAGGATTTGATACTCCTCAACCAATTGATACCATTTATACAGATGCCGAATATATTTTAACGGTTACTGATCCATTAACGGGTTGTTTTATTAAAGATACTGTTAATTATGTATTAGATATGGCACCAATTGCTGATGCTGGAGTTGATCAAGAGATATGTCCTGGTGGTTCGGTTTCTATTGGAGCGCCTTCAGTTGAAGGTTATATTTACCAATGGGCACCTGTAACTGGATTATCTGATGCAACAATAGCTCAACCAATTGTTACAGTTAATACAGGAATAACATATACATTGTCAGTTGGTAATGGTAATCAAGGTTGTTACGATTCTGATGAAGTAGTTATAACAATTGGTACTTGTACACCTCCAACAGTTGATCCTGGTTCAGACCAAGATCTTTGTACAGGAGAATCAGTACAATTAGGAACACCAGCTGTAGGTGGAATTACTTATTCTTGGTCTCCAACAACTGGTTTAGATAATCCAACAGCAGCACAACCAAATGCAAACCCAACTGAAACAACGACATATACTTTGACAGTTGATGATGGTACAGCAACAAATTCTGCTTCAGTGACGGTAACAGTTTGGAATATCCCAACAGCAGATGCAGGTTCAGATTTAACGGCTTGTGAAGATGAAGGTGTTAAAATAGGAACTGCAAGTGAAGCGGGTATGACTTATGCATGGACACCAGCGGGTGATTTGGATGATGCAACAAAGGCTCAGCCAATTGCAACATTAAGTTCAAATACTACATTTACAGTAGTGGTGACTAATGAAGGTGGTTGTACAGCTTCAGATGACATGACAGTAACCGTTGCAACGGCTCCAAATGCAGATGCTGGAGCAGATGTTACTACTTGTGATGGTGTTCAAATTGGAACAGCAGCAGTAACTGATGTTACATATTCATGGTCTCCTACAACAGGATTAGATGATGCAACAATTGCTCAACCAACAGCAAATCCAAATGCTGAAACTGAATATACAGTAACAGCAACTGATGCTGCTGGTTGTACTTCAACTGACTCAGTAATAGTTTCACCATCTGCTGAAGCAGATGCAGGTGCTGATAAGAGTGTTTGTGAAGGTTCAGGTAAGTTAATTGGTTCACCAGATAATAGTGGTGGAACAGCAACGTATTCTTGGTCTCCATCAACAGGTTTAGATAATGCAAGTATTGCTCAACCAATGGCTTCACCAACAGAAACGACAACTTATGAATTGACAGTTTCTGCCGGCGGTTGTACAAAAACAGACCAAGTTGTAGTAACAGTAAATGCAAATTCTGCAGACGCAGGAGCAGATCAATATATCTGTGGGGGTTCTAGTGTAGTAATTGGAACACCAGAAGTAGCAGGTAAATCATACTTATGGTCTCCATCTGCAGGTTTAGATGATAATACAAAGGCACAGCCTTTAGCTACACCAAGTTCTAATACAACTTATACAGTAGTCGTAATTGATAACTTAAATGGATGCGCAGCATCTGATGATGTAACTATTGCATTGTTTGGGTCTGCACCAGTTGCTGATGCAGGAGCTGATGCAGTGGCTTGTAATGGTGATGCAGTTCAATTAGGCGCAGCACCAGTAGCAGGTTTAACGTACAGTTGGTCTCCAACTTTAGGATTATCAGATCCATTTATTGCAAATCCTACAGCTTCAACACCATTTACAACAACTTATACTTTACAAGTATTTGATGCAACAACAGGTTGTTCAAATATCGATAAAGTAGATGTAAGTGTTGAAAATTGCGCTGGTATTGGAAACTATACTTGGTATGATGTAAATAATGATGGTATTCAACAAGGACCAGAAACTCCTGTAACAAATGTTACAGTAAACTTAATAGAAAATGGAGTAATAGTAGCAACAGAATTTACAGATTCGGATGGATTTTACTTCTTTGATGATGTACCTACGGGTAACTACTGTATAGAATTTGATGCAAGTACTAGTCCTGATGGAAGTTTTGCGATTGCACAACAAAATCAAGGAGCTGATAGTGAGGCAGATAGTGATGTAAATCAAGTAACAGGTAAAACAAGTGCCTTTAACTTTAATCCTGAAAATGGAAATGATTTATCAATTGATGCTGGATTTATCTTAGCGCAAGATATTGGTGATTTCGTTTGGTATGATACAAATGGTGATGGCCAACAAGATGGAGGAGAAGTAGGAATAGAAGGAGTAACGGTTACTTTATTTGATGAGGACGGTTTAATCGTTGCAACTACAACTACTGATGAAAATGGATATTACTTATTCGAAGATGTTCCTTTAGGAACAGGTTACTGTGTATCATTTGATGAGTCAACAGAAGTTGATGGTTATGATGATTTAGTATTCTCTCCTGGAGATTCAGGATCAGATGCAACAGATAGTGATGCCAATCAAACAACTGGTAAAACAGCACCATTTGAAGTGGTAGCAGGAACTGATAAATTAGATATTGATGCAGGTTTATATGAGTGTATCAAAGTAGGTGATTATGTTTGGGAAGATTATATTCCAAATGGAGTACAAGATGGATCTGAATCACCAATCGAAAACGTAACAGTTACGATATATGATGATGCAACTGGTTTAGCAGTAGGTACTACAATGACTGATGAAAATGGTTATTATGAGTTCTGTGTTCCTGAAGGAGATTACTACTTAAAGTTCAATGCTGCAACAACAGGAAGCTTCTTATTAATTACAACTCAAGATACGGGATCTGATGATGAAACAGATAATGATACGAATCCAAATAATGGTGAAACTGGAGTATATTCAATTACTTTAGCTGGAGGAGATGATACAAGTATTGATGCAGGATTCTATGATCCAAATAACAGATTGTTACCAGTTGAATGGGGTTACTTTGAAGCGAAGAATAAGGATTGTAAAAATATCCTAAAATGGGGTACAATTACAGAAGATAATACAAGTCATTTCGAAATCTTAAGAAGTTTTGATAACGAAAGATATGAAGTATTAGATGTAGTTGAAGCAGTTGGTTTCTCAGCAGAAGAAGTAGATTACCAATTCATTGATAAGAATCCATTTGTAGAAACGTACTACAAGATCAGAAGTGTTGATTTTGATGGAGAATTCCAATTCTCTAACACATTATTTGTAAAATCAGATTGCTTCCCTGAAGATCCTGATATGGTAATGTATCCAAATCCAACATTACAAGATATCAATATCAAGTATAATGCTTTAGCTGGCATGAACGAGATTAACATCAGAATTATGAATATTTTAGGTCAGCAAGTGAAGTTCGTTCAGAGCTCATTAGCAGAAGGACCAAATTTAGTTACAATTGATGTTTCAAGTTTACCAGCAGGTGAATATATCTTAATGATGTCTACAGACGGAGTTAAAGAAAGTAAAGTAGAGAAATTCATCAAAATAGATGAATAAGATTAAAATCTTAAACAGGTAGATTTTATTATTAGAGGGCTTCAAAATTGAAGCCCTCTTTTTTATGCAGTAAATTCCATAATACTTTGTTTGAAATCCTTTTTCAATAATAACTGAAGATTGGCTAAAACAATTTCACCCATATTTTTACAAGAATGAAAAGTATCAGAATGGTGATGTTTGGTTAATTCTTTGCTTAATAGTTTTACTTTTTCTGGAGAAGAAATTTGAGTGATTTGCATAATGCCCAATAATTCTTGCACCCGATCAACATTCGATTTTATTCTTGCAGCAATTAAACTTCTTTCTTCTAATTGATATTGATTAACAGTTTTAGGGTTCATGTGCTTAATTCCTAAAAAAATAATGGGATTATTTTCTTTAAAATATTGAGGCAAATAAAATCTCTTTTTTCCTTCATAAGATTGTTGATCAAAATCGATTGCCCTAAAACGATATTGATTCCCTTCAATATCAGGTGTAATATCAACCACATAATTATAGGATCGCATATCGCCCAACAAACGAACAAAACATCGCTCATTAAATTTTACAAATTCTTTAGCAATTCTTATTTGATTAAATTCTGAAGTATTTAATTCTCTACCTATAAAATCATCTCCAGGTAATCCAGCTACATGTTCCTCAATTAGAGTTTCTCCGTCTACTAAATATTGAATGAAATCTGGAGATAATAAATGCTCTAATTCTAATCCAAAAATACGAGATGCATCTGTACGCTTTACATAATAATGATCATAATTATCATTTAATTTATTGATAATTCTAATCCGGAAAGGTTTGGAATTTCCATATAAACAATGATCTACTCTAGCAACTTCTAAATGATCATGGACTTTGGTATCCCCATCTGTTTTTAAAAGTGCATAAATCTTTTTTAAAGAATCATATATTTCATCAATATCACTTGGCGAAAAAAATACAGTTTGCCAATGCGTATCTTCTCCTTCTAAATTTAATAAAGGAACCGCTTGTTCAAACCTTAATAAATCTTTGTAGTCCAATGGTAAATTAGACCGGCGATTATGTTTAAATAAATAATTATTCAAAGAATCATTTGTAGGATAGGGTATTTTCTTTTTCGACGGTTTATTATTATTCAAAATGATTTTATTTAAATAGAAGTGATTTAAAAACTAAAGTTAAAATGATTTGTAAGTGCTTGTAAAACAAGAT